>NZ_JBEZXZ010000066.1:0-40981 GCF_040638275.1 Actinoplanes sp. NPDC026623
ACCCCACTTGCGACGCGAAACCTGGACCTCGGCTCGGCGACGCCATGATCCGCCAGATGCGCCCTAGGCCTCGGCGGCGCCGGGAATGCGGTAGGCGGCGAACTTCATGGCGCCGCTTCGCACGAAGCCCAGCTGCTCGTAGAGGCGGATCGCGTTGGTGTTGTCCAGGGCCGCATGCAGGAAGGGCACCGCGCCGCCCTCCTGGATGCCGAAGCAGAGGGCCCGGATCAGCCGCGAGGCCAGGCCCGCGCCGCGGAAGGCCGGATCGGTGCAGACCGCGGAGATCTCGGTGTATCCGGGCAGCCGCATCCGCTCGCCGGCTATCGCGATCAGCGCGCCGTCGCGGCGGATGCCGAGGTAGGTGCCGAGGTCGGCGGTCCGCTTGCGGAACGGGCCGGGGCGGGTGCGCTCGACCAGGTCGAGGATCTCCGGCAGGTCGGCGTCGGTCAGCACCACCGCCTCCGGGTCCGGCGCCGCCGAAACGCCGGACGCGACGAGCTGCACGCCGGACGCGCCGCCGGTCCAGGTCCAGCCGGGCGGCGGGGTCTGCTCGGGCGCCGCCACCAGCACCTCGCCGCCGGGCCCGGCCAGCGTGCCGAGGTCGTGCCAGGCGTCCGGGTCGGTGGGGTCCTCCAGCGCGGCGAACATGCTGACGTCGGGGAGGAAGCGGGCGCCGCGGCCGTACCGGTCGGCGAAGGCCGCCTGCGGGCCCGTGAGCGCGGCCCACGCGGGGTTGTCCAGAATCTGCACGCCGGGATTCTTGCAGGGCCGCGGGCGCCGAACGAAACGGTTATTCGGTGGCGGGCCCGCGCACCCCGCCGTATGGTGGCGCAGACCCACTCGGACCAGGGAAAAGGACGGACATGCGAGACCTCGACGTGTTCAGGCCGACCATCCGTTCCCTGATCTCCGAGGACTCCCTTGACTGTTCGCACTCTCAATCTCGGCATCCTGGCGCACGTCGACGCGGGTAAGACCAGCCTCACCGAGCGCCTGCTCTTCGCGCACGGCGCCGTCGCCGAGCTCGGCAGCGTCGACGCGGGCGACACCGCCACCGACAGCGGCGCGCTCGAACGCGAGCGGGGCATCACCATCCGTTCCGCGGTGGCGTCGCTGACCGTGGGTGACCTGCGGGTCAACCTGATCGACACCCCCGGGCACCCCGACTTCATCGCCGAGGTGGAGCGGGCGCTGGCCGTGCTCGACGGCGCGGTGCTGGTGCTCTCCGCCGTCGAGGGGGTCCAGGCGCAGACCCGGGTGCTCCTGCGCTCCCTGCGCCGGCTGCGCATCCCCACCCTGATCTTCGTCAACAAGATCGACCGGATGGGTGCCCGGACGGACCCGCTGCTCGCCGACGTCCGGGCGAAACTCGGCATCGGCGTCGTGGCGATGAACGCGGTCCGCGACGCGGGCACCGCCGCGGCCCGCACCGTGCCCCGCCGATGGGAGCCGCAGGCGGCGGAGACACTCGCCGACCACGACGACGCGCTGCTGGCCCGGCTGGTCGACGGCGACGAGCCGCCGCCCGGGCAGGTGCGCAACCTGCTCGCCGCGCAGACCGCCGCCGGGCAGGTGCATCCGGTGTTCTTCGGCTCGGCGACGACCGGCGAGGGCACCGACGACCTGACCGGCGGCATCGTCTCGCTGCTGCGCCCGCGGGACGTCACCGGCGACGAGACCAGCGGGCTGGTCTTCGCCATCGAGCGCGGCACCGGCGGCGAGAAGGTCGCCTACCTGCGGCTCTTCGCGGGCTCGCTGCGCGAGCGGCAGCGCGTCGTCTTCCGGCGCCCGGCGCCCGGCGGCACCGAGGAGGTGCGGGGCCGGGTCGCGGGCGTCGAGGTGGTCGGCGGCGGGCGCGGGGAGCTCAGCGCCGGCAGCATCGGCCGGGTGCACGGCCTGCCCGGCATCCGGGTCGGCGACCGGCTCGGCGCGGCCGCCGAGGTGGCGCCGCAGTTCTCCCCGCCCGGCATCGAGTCGCTGGTCCGGCCCGCGCGGCTGGGGGAGCAGGCGCGGCTGCACGCGGCGCTGAGCATCCTGGCGGACGAGGACCCCCTGATCCGGACCCGGGTGGTGCCGGGCGGCGGCACCTCGGTGCTGCTGTACGGGGCGGTACAGCGCGAGGTGCTCGCCGACCGCCTCGAGCGCGACTTCGGGGTGGCGGCGGTCTTCGGCGAGATCCGGGGCGTCTACTTCGAACGGGTCACCGGCGTCGGCGAGCACGTGGTCGCCTTCGACCCCCGCCGCCCCAACGACTTCTGGGCGACAATCGGGCTGCGCGTCGAGCCGGGCCCGCCCGGCTCGGGCCTGCGGTACGTCCGCGACGTGCAGCCGGGCGCCGTCCCGCAGGCGTTCCACCGGGCGACCGAGGAGGCCGTGCGCAGGACCGTCGAGCAGGGCCTGTACGGCTGGGAGGTCATCGACTGCACGGTGACGGTCACCCGTACCGGATACAGGTCGCCGATCTCGTCGGCGGCGGACTTCCGCGGCCTGGCGCCCGTGGTCCTCCTGCGCGCCCTGCGGGCGGCGGGCACCCGGGTGTGCGAGCCCTGCTCGACGTTCGAGCTGGAGGTGCCGGCGGCCACCCTCAGCGCGGTCCTCGGCATGCTGGCCGGCGTCGGCGCCGATGTCACGGACTCGGTCATGAGCTCCGCCGGCGCCTGGACGGTCACGGGCAACCTGCCGGTCCGGCTGGGCCCCGCCCTCGCCGCCGCGCTGCCCGGCCTGACCCACGGCGAGGGCGCGCTCTGGAGCCGCCCGGGCCCGGACCGTCCGCTCCGCGAAACCGCCGAACGGCGGCCCCGGCTCGACGGCGATCCACTGAACTACGAGGAGTACCTGCGCTTCCTCAGCTCCCGCCTGCCGGCAACGGCGACCTGACCCGGCGCGCGGGCAGGCCCGGTGCCGGTCGTCAGGCGGCGACCGCCACCGGGCGGCCGAGCAGCGCCGGGATCTGTGCCGGCCAGAGGGGCTCGGAGAAGAGGTAGCCCTGCCCGTACGGGCAGCCCATCAGCTCGAGCATCTCGTGCTGTGCGGCCTTCTCGATGCCCTCGGCCACCACCGTCAGGTCGAGGTTGTGCGCCAGCGTGACGATCGCGTCGACCAGGGCGCGCTGCTGCTTGCTGGCCAGGATGTCGTCGATGAAGGACTTGTCGATCTTCAGTACGTCGACCGGCATCTGCCGCAGGTAGCTCAGCGACGAGTAGCCGGTGCCGAAGTCGTCGATGGCGATCCGCACGCCGAGCGCGCGCAGCGCCCTCAGGTCGGCCCAGACCTGCTCGGCGTCGCGCAGCACCAGGCTCTCGGTGATCTCCAGCAGCAGCCATTCGGGCCGGGCGCCGGCGTCGTCGATGGCCTGGCGGACCTGGTCGACGAAGCCGGGCTGGCGGAACTGCCGGGCGGAGACGTTGACGCTGACGTAGCGCAGCGCGATGTCCGGGTCCTCGGCGCGCCACGAGGCGAACTGCCGCAGCGCCTCGCACAGCACCCACGCGCCGAGCGGGACGACGGCGCCGCTCTCCTCCGCGAGTTCGATGAAGTGTGCCGGGCTGAGCAGGCCGCGCTCGGGGTGCTGCCAGCGCACCAGCGACTCGACGCCGACCACGGCCTGGGTACGCACGTCGACGATCGGCTGGTACTGCAGCACGAACTGCTCGGCGTCGATCGCCTCGAGGAGCGAGGTGCGCAGCGCGAGCCGCGCGACCATCTCCGCGTGCAGTTCGTTGCGGTAGCGCCGCCAGGTCGCCTTGCCGACGCCCTTGGCAAGGTAGAGGGCGAGGTCGGCGTGGCGCAGCAGTTCGGTCGGGCTGGTCGCGTCGTGGCTGGTCGCGACGCCGACGCTGGCCGCGCCGCTGAGCAGGTGGGTGCCGCCGAGGCCGTCGCTCACCTCGACCGGCTCGGACAGCGCGACGACGATGCGCTCGGCGACCTGCTCGGCCTCGGCCGGGTCGGTGGCGTCCTCGATGAGGATGGCGAACTCGTCGCCGCCCATCCGCGCGGCCGTGTTCGACGCGCCGATGGCCCGGGTGATCCGCTGGCCGATGGCGACCAGCAACTGGTCGCCGACCGCGTGCCCGAGGGTGTCGTTGACCTCCTTGAAGTCGTCGAGGTCGACGAAGAGCACGCCGACCTTGCCGCAGCCCTGCTCGGAGCGGACGAACGACTGTTCGAGGCGGTCGCGGAACAGCACCCGGTTGGCGAGCCCGGTGAGCCCGTCGTGGAAGGCCTGGTGTGCCAGGTCGTTCTCCAGGCTGCGGCGCTCGGTGACGTCCCGGACGGTCAGCACCAGGCCGGCGACCGTCGGGTCGTCGCGCAGGTCGCGGCCGGCGCATTCGACCTGGCGCAGCCGCCGGTCGGCGCAGACCGCGGTGAGGTCCACGGCCTCGGACTCGCCGTGTCCCGCGCGGGCCCGGGCCAGCGCGTCGGTCAGGGCCGGGAGGTGGGTGTCGGCGATCAGTCCGGCCAGCGGCCGGCCGGGCAGCCCGGTCCAGCCGAAGACGGTGGTGGCGGACGGGCTCGCGTACCGGATCAGGTCGTCGTCGTCGATGATCAGGATGACGTCGGACGCGCTCTGGATCAGGGTCCGGAAGTAGGTCTCGCCGTCGCGCCGGCTGATCTCGCCGGCCATGCCGATCCGCTCGACCACCATGCTGACCTGGTCGAACAGCATCTGTACCGCGGGCAGCACGGTACGCAGGGCCGGGGCCGGCGCGGCCAGGTGCATCGAGCCGAGCATCGGCGGGCTGCCGGGCAGGATCATCTCGGCGCGCAGGGCGTGGCCGAAGCCCGGCACGGGCGCGGGCACCAGGCTGACGTCCCGGCCGGTCGCCGCCGGGTGATCGACCGGCACGGGCTCGTCGACGATCAGCCGGTATCGGCGGCCCGCCGGCATCAGCTCGCCGATCGCGGTCCGGATCGCGGTCACGATGTCGTCCTCGGTCGTCGCGGCCGAGAGCCTGGCGTTGGCGCGGCGCAGGGCGCTCTCGCGCAGGTTGGTCTGGCGCTGGTCGGCGAGCAGCCCGTGCACGCGGCCCATCACCAGCAGGAACATCAGCGCCGAGCCGGCCGCGATGACGGGCGCGTTGGTGACGCCGCCGCCGAGGTGCTGCGCGAGCAGGACGGCCGGGGCGACCATCGCGGCGAGGGTCATGAGGAGCAGGCGGCGCCCGCCGGCCCCGACGGTGCCCTCGCCGTGCGGGGCGTCGTCGGTGAGCTGGGTCATCGACGGGTGCAGCGCGGCGTAGCCGGCGGCGCCGTAGAAGACGATCCAGCCGAGTTCGGAGGGTCCGCCGAACGACCACACGCCGTCGAGGCGGGCCATGCCGTAGAGGACGTCGGAGACCAGCACGCCGACGACGCTCACGCACAGCAGGCGCACCGCGAGCGGCTTGCGGCCGGGGACGATCAGCAGGCGCAGCATCAGCGCGAGGGCCAGGGTGTCGCCGAGCGGGTACCCGATGGCGACCGCCTTCTCGTGCAGCGACAGGTCGTTCACCTGGGTGTACGGCGCGATGAGGTAGATCCACGAGAGCAGCCCGAGGCCGACCGTCGGCACGAGCGCGTCGAGCAGGGCGACCCTGTTCGCGCCGCCCGAGCGGGCCCGGATGAAGATCGTCAGTGCGGCCGCGAGCAGCGGGTAGACCACCAGGTAGAGCAGGTCGGACAGGCCCGGAAGCGGGGTGGACGCGCCCATCGTGTCCCGCAGGTAGGCGAAGACGTCGGCGGTCACGAAGATCATCAGGGCGGCGGCGAGCAGGTACCAGGGCAGATTGCGGGCGGGCCGGTTGGCCCGGACGCCCACCACGACCGCCGCGGCGCCGGAGAGCCCGATCAGGCTCCAGATCAGCGCGTGGCCCTGCGGCCAGGCGAAGTTGATCGCGGTCAGCACGGCCATCCACGCCGTGAAGCACGCGCGAGCGAGTCGCGTGGTCATACGGGCTCCGATCGGAAGGTGATGGCCTGACTCATCACCCTTCGGCGGCCCGTCACCCCCGCTGAACGGGGGCGAAGCTTCGCAACCGGATTACGCCCAGGCCTCGCTGCCGGTGGTGACGGTGCGGTCGGTGTCGGCGGCCTGTTCGACGGCGAGCGCCAGCAGGTGGTCCTGCGCGCCGTCGGCCAGCGGGTACGGCGCCGGGGCGTCGCCGCGGACCCAGGCGGCGGTGGCGTCGAGCAGCGTCGCGATGGCGATCTCCTCGTCGCTCCACCGGCGCCCCGGGTACGGGTTGCGGTAGAGCACCTCGCCGCCGAACGTGATCGTGTCGGTGTCGAAGCCGTCGAGGTCCAGGTCGTAGCCGGTCTGGCGGCGCACCAGCGGCGTACGCACGACCGTGCGCGGCGCGGGCAGCCGGACCACCTCGTCGTCGCGCAGTTCGCCGTGGCTGCCGCGGACCAGCAGGCGGCGCAGGCGCAGCTGGTTGTGCCACTGGTTGTCGGTGAAGTCGTAGAGCCCGGAGTGCCCGGCGCCGAAGTCGAGGGTGGCGATGGTGGTGGTCGCGGGCTTCGGCTCGGGGTCGTCGGTCCAGCCGTCGCGGGTCAGCGGGTCGACCAGCGGCGCGGTGGTGCGGGTCGCGCGCACGCTCACCGGGCCCCGCCCGGCCCCGAGGATCCCGCGGATCAGCGAGACCGCGTGGTACTGGTGTGTCGAGGAGACCTGCACCTGGGTGGGCGCGCCGATGAGGCCGGCGCGCACGGCCGCGAGCCGGGCGGCGTGCGAGGGCATCAGCAGATACTGCTCGGCCACCTGGACCAGCCCGGAGTCGCCGACGGCGGCCCACAGCTCCCGCAGCCCGGCGACGTCCGGCGCGGGGGGAGTCTCGGCCAGCACCGGCAGGCCGCGCTCGACGGCCTCGACGATCAGCGCGGGGCCGGCCTGCCACGGCACGGCGGTCACCACGAAGTCCGGCGCGGCCTCGGCCACGCACTGCGCCAGCGAGCCGAACTCCGGCACCGGCAGGCCGCGTGGGCGGCGCACCACCGCGCCCGCACACGTGAGGCCGTCCAGGCCGGCCGCTATCCGCCAGAACATCTCGGCCCGCCATCCGGCGCCCACCACCGCGAACGAGGTCACCCGGGCACCCTATCCGCGGGGACCGGTCCGGTGGAGTCCCGCACCACCAGTTCGGTGGCGAGCTCCACGTGCAGCGCCTCGAGCTCGTGCCGTTCGAGCAGGCGGGCCAGCAGGGACACCGCCATCCGGCCGAGCTCGGCGAGCGGCTGGCGCACGGTGGTGAGCATCGGGCTGGTGGCCCGGCTCAGGTCGATGTCGTCGAAGCCCGCGATCGAGACGTCGTGCGGCACCCGCAGGCCCCGGGCGCCGGCCGCCTGCAGCGCGCCGACCGCGGCCTTGTCGTTGAAGCCGACCAGCGCGGTGGGGCGTTCGGGCAGGTCGAGCAGCTCGCCGCCGGCCCGCCGGCCCCACTCGACGGTCGGCTCGACGTGCCGGATCAGGCCGGGTGCGCTCAGCACCCCGGCGTCGGCGAGGGCGGCGTTGTGCCCGGCCAGCCGGGCGTCGCTGGCCAGCCACTCGCGCGGGCCCGCCACCACCCCGATCCGCCGGTGGCCGAGCCCGGTGAGGTGTGCGGTGAGGCTGCGCGCCCCGGCGGCGTGCGCCGCGGACACGGCGACGACGTCGCGCGGCGGGGGCAGCCGGGGGTCGACGACGACGAACGGGAAGCGGTGGGTGCGCAGTGCCTCGATGTCCGCCGCGGGTTCCGGCGGCAGGATCAGCACCGCGCCGGCCAGCCCCGAGCGGCCGGGCAGCCTGGGCAGGACGGGGGAGCGCTGTGCCGACTCCCCGGCGTCGAGCACGAGCGGGCGCCCGTACAGCAGGAGGGTCTCGGCGATCGAGGACACGATCACGCCGAAGTAGTCCGTCAGCACGTACGGGCAGCGCACGAAGACCGAGCCGGCGATCGGCCGGGCCGGGCCGCGGGGTCTGGGTCCGGGGCCGTTCAGCCGGGCCACGGTGCTCTCCACCAGCTCGCGGGTCTCGGGTGCGACGTTGCCGCGGCCGTTGAGGACGCGCGAGACGGTGGCGATCGACACGCCCGCCGCCGCGGCGACGTCCCGGACGGTGTTGCGCCCGGGGTTTGTTACATCGCCTTGTTTCATGAATGAGAAGCGTACCGGCGTGCTCAGCGTCTTGACAGCGGCGTTTCCTGATTGTTTCCTGTCGATGTAAGAGAAACTTGTTACACGGCGGAGGGCAGGGAGCGGCATGAGGCGGCGAGCGTTCGGTGCGGCGGTCGGCGCCGCCCTCCTGATCCTGACGACGGCACCCGCGCAGGCGCACGGTGGCCGCGCGCCGCGGGCCCGGGTCTGGGTGACGACCGTGGACCGGGCCGAGCAACTGCACGAGCGGGCCCCGGTGACGTTCGCGCGCGGCGGCAGTCCCGAGACCACCATCACCGTCGATCCCGGCACCCGCTACCAGCGCATGGACGGCTTCGGCGCGTCACTGACCGACTCGGCGGCGAGCGTGCTCCACCGGCTCGGCCCCGCGGCGCGCGAGCGGGCGATGCGATCGCTGTTCGACCCGCGCGAGGGCATCGGCGTCAGCTTCCTGCGCCAGCCGATCGGCTCCTCCGACTTCACCGCGACGCCCGCGCACTACAGCTACGACGACGTGCCGGCCGGGGAGACCGACTTCGCGCTGCGGCACTTCAGCATCGAGCACGACCGGGCCCAGATCCTGCCGCTGCTGCGCCGGGCCCGGCAGCTCAACCCCCAACTCACGATCATGGGTACGCCGTGGAGCCCGCCGGCGTGGATGAAGACGAGCGGCTCGCTGATCGGCGGCCACCTGCTGGACGACCCGAGGATCTACGACGCGTACGCCCGCTACCTGGTCAGATACGTCCAGGCGTACGCGCGTGCCGGGGTCCCGATCGACTACCTGACGGTGCAGAACGAGCCGCAGAACCGCCACGACGGCGGCTACCCGGGCGCCGCGGTGCCGGTCGGGCAGGCGGCGAAGGTCATCGAGGCGCTCGGCCCGATGCTGCGCCGGGCCAGCCCGCGCACCAGGATCCTCGGCTACGACCACAACTGGGCCACGCACCCGGGCGACGTCGCCACCACCCCGCCGGGCGAGGACCCGGAGACCGACTACCCGTACCGGCTGCTCGACTCGCCGGCGGGCAGGTGGCTCGCCGGCACCGCGTACCACTGCTACTCGGGCGACCCGAGCGCGCAGACCGCGCTGCACGAGGCGTACCCGGACAAGGGCATCTGGTTCACCGAGTGCTCCGGCTCGCACGGCCCGAACGACACCCCCGAGCAGATCTTCCGGGGCACGCTGACCTGGCACGCGCGGACCCTGGCCATCGGCACCACCCGCAACTGGGCGAAGTCCGTGGTGAACTGGAACATCGCCCTGGACAGCACCGGCGGCCCGCACCTGGGCGGCTGCGGCACCTGCACCGGGCTGCTGACCCTGCAGGCCGACGGCTCGGTCACCCGCGACGCCGAGTACTTCACGATCGGGCACCTGGCGAAGTTCGTGCGGCCGGGCGCGTACCGCGTCGCCAGCACCTCGTTCGGCACCACCGGCTGGAACGGCCAGATCATGGACGTGGCGTTCCGCAACCCGGACGGCTCCACCGCCCTGATCGTGCACAACGAGAACGACGACCCGCGCACCTTCGCGGTGGCCGTCGGCGGACACTCGTTCGAGTACACCCTCCCGGGCGGCGCCCTGGCCACCTTCACCTGGCCGAGCGGCCTCGCCGGCGACCTGGACCCGGTGCCGCTCGAGGGCGCCACGGCCACCGCCTCGCCGGTGGGCGAGACCCCGGCGGCCGCCGTCGACGGCGACGGCGCCACCCGCGGGTCCAGCGGCGCGCCGCAGGAACCGGGCCAGTTCCTGCAGGTCGACCTCGGCCGGATCCAGCGGATGCGCCGGGTGGCGATCGACAGCGGGGGCAACACCGGCGACTACGCCCGCGGGTGGGCGCTGTCCGCCGGCACCGACGGCGCCGGCTGGCGCCTGCTCGCCCGGGGCGTCGGCGCCGGCCAGCTGACCAATGTCGACCTGCCGCCCACCCGGGCCCGTTACCTGCGCGTCACGTCGACCGGCAGCAGCCCGAGCTGGTGGAGCATCGCCGATCTCCGCGTCTATCGGTGACCCCCCGGCATGTCGCGGGAACTTTCCCGCGCCGATGGGCGATCGTGGGGGGAATTATCTCCTCTGTGCAAAGGTGGTTCGCGGCGTGCGTAACAGGTCCCGGTTGACGACGATCAGCGCCCTCGCCGCGCTGGGCGTCCTGGCGCTCGCCGCACCCGCGGCCGCCCACGTCGAAGTCAGCGCGGACAAGACCAAGGCCGGCGCGACGGACGTGACCCTGGTCTTCCACGGCGAGGCCGAGAACCCGTCCGGCATCGCGAGCGAGCGGGTGGTGCTGCCCGAGGGCATCGCGCCGGCCGACGTCGCCCCGGTCAAGACGCCGGCGGGCTGGCAGTTCGCGACGACCAGCGACGGCTTCACGGTCGGCGGCACGCCGCTCGCCCCGCACAAGGACGCCGAGTGGAGCGTCAAGGTCGCGAAGCTGCCGGACGGCGAGACCCGGCTGTCGTTCAAGACCCTGGAGACCTACGCGGACGGCGAGGTCTCCCGCTGGATCGAGATCCAGGAGGCGGGCGCGGCCGAGCCGGAGAACCCGGCACCGCTGCTCACCCTCCAGCCCGGCCCGACGGGCCCGGCCGCGGAGCCCTCCTCCGCCGCGCCGGTGACCTCCGGGTCGCCGTCGTCGGCGCCGCAGGCGTTCCAGCCCGCGCCGACGGAGCCCACCGAGTCGGCGTCCGCCGCGTGGCTCTGGTGGATCTGGGTCGTCCTCGCCATCGTTCTCGTCGGTGGCATCGCCTTCGGGTTCCAGTACCGGCGCCGCCGCAAGGAGTCCGGCACACCCTAAAGAGGGAATTCGCCGGATCCGGCACGAGCCGTCGCGGCTCCGGGCCGTCCGGGGCGCCATGATCACCGCTCATGAAGGCGCTCCTCGCCACCGGCGCGGCACTGGCCGCGGTCTCACTCACCGCCGCCTGCGGTCACGGCTCGGCCGCGTCGGCCGGCGGGCCGGCACCCTCACCCCGGCGGCCGCCGCCCTCGACCCCGGCGGCCGAGGGCAGGCCGGCCCGGCCGCCGGCGTCCGCGCGGTTCGTCCGGGTGTCCAGCTTCCTCGGTGACGGGCAGGTCGCCGGCGTGGCGATGCCGCTGATCCTGCGCTTCGACCGGGCCGTGCCCGCGGACCGGCGCGCCGCGGTCGAGCGGCGCCTGTCCGTGCGCTCCGCGCCCGCCCAGCCCGGGTCGTGGAGCTGGATCGGCCCGGCCGAGGTGCACTTCCGGCCGGAGCGCTACTGGCGGGCGCACACCGCGATCAGCTACCGCGCCGACCTCGCGGATCTCCCGCTGGGCGGCGACTGGTACGGCGGCAACGACCTCACCGTCGACGTCACCATCGGCCGGGCGCTGGTGATGACCGTCGACAACCGGACCAAGACGCTGACCGTCGAGCGCGACGGCCAGGTCGTCAAGACGATCCCGGTGAGTCTCGGCAAGCGCAGCACCCCGTCGTCCAGCGGCACGATGATCGTGATCGACAAGCGCCGGCACGCCGTCTTCGACACCTACGACGAGCTGGGCGGGGCCGGCTACCGCACGAAGATCGAGTACGCGCAGCGCCTCACCTGGGGCGGCGAGTTCATCCACGCGGCGCCGTGGTCGGAGGGCGTGCAGGGCCGGGCGAACGTCTCGCACGGCTGCGTCAACGTGTCGCTGCGGGCGGGGCGCTGGCTGTTCGAGCGGACCCTGCCGGGTGACCCGGTCACGATCCGCGGCACCGCCCGCAGATTGCGCAACGGCAACGGCTGGACGGACTGGAACGTCAGCTACGCGGACTTCGCCGCGGGCAGCGCGCTGCCCTGACTTCGCTACCCGGCGCCCAGGCGGTGCCGCAGGGCGAGTTGCAGCGCCAGCCGCGCGTCCGGGTCGTCGAGGGCGGCGCCGAACAGGCGCCGGATCTTGCGCATCCGGTACCGCACGGTCTGCGGGTGCGCGTGCAGCGCCGCGGCGGCCGGGATGACCTGCCCCTGGGCCCGCAGCCAGGCCAGCAGCGTCGGGCCGAGCACGTCGTGCTCCGCCGCGTCCAGCGGCGCGAGGTGGCGGGCCGCGAGCCGGTCGCCGAGCCCCGGCTCCCAGGCGGTGATCAGGGTGACCAGGTGCTCGTCGCAGCGCAGCGGCGCCGCGGCGGGCAGCACGCCGTCCTGCTGCAGCAGCAGCGCCCGCCGCGACAGCCGGAACGACAGCCGGGCCGCGGCCAGGTCCACCGCCGGCCCGATCGCCGATCGCCGCCCGGCCAGCACCGAGGCCAGGTGCGCGAGCCGTCCCGGCGTCTCCGGCTCCGGCACGACCATCCGGGTGGCGTCGTCGATGACCGTGGCGATGGCGCCGCTGCCGGCGAGCCGGGCCACGTGCTCGCCGTCCGTGCCCTCGACGCTGACCACCGCGACCGACTCCGGCAGCGGCCAGCGCGCGGCGTCGGCGGCGGCCCGGATCGCGGCCGCGCCGGGCGGGTCCGGCTGCACCAGCAGCGTGATCAGCCGGCGGCGGGTGGTGTCCCAGTCCCGGGCGTGGCGGCGCTGCTCGTCCAGGTATCCCTCGGCCGCGGCCCCGGCCAGCATGTCGGTGAAGCCGAACAGCGCCGACGCGAGCACGTAGAGCACGTCCGGCGGCAGGTCCCGGTCGACCAGGTACGCCCAGATGTCGCGCCCGCCGAGCATGAGGATCGAGCGCAGGGCGTCGACGGTGTGCCCCTCGCGGTATTCGGTGCGGCCGAGCCGGACGAACACCTCCCGGGTCGGCGCCAGGTCGCCGCCGGGCTCGGCCACCGCGCCCACGAACGCGTCGACCGCGGTCTGCACCCCGAGCGTGAGCCCCCGCCCCTGGCCGCCGCTCAGCGGCCGGCCCTGCGCGCCCATGGCCGCCCGGATGGTCCGCAGCACCCGGTCGCCCAGCTCGCCGCGGACGGCGCGAACCTGCCCGCCGACGTCGGCCGGCAGCGAGGCGAGGCGGGGCTCCAGCACGGAGAAGGACACGTTTGTCACCTCGGTGATAAATCGACGGCGAGAATCTGCGCCATGGGACCACCATGTTGGCATGGGCGTACCTATCTTGGGGTCATGGACGCAGATGTGATCGTCGTGGGCGCGGGACTGGCCGGGCTGGCGGCGACAGCCGAGTTGGCCGACGCGGGACGAAAGGTGCTGCTGCTCGATCAGGAGCCGGAGCAGAGCCTCGGCGGTCAGGCCTTCTGGTCGTTCGGCGGGCTCTTCCTGGTCGACTCGCCGGAGCAGCGCCGGATGGGCGTGCGCGACAACCTCGAGCTCGCCTGGCAGGACTGGCTCGGCAGCGCCGGCTTCGACCGGGACGAGGACCACTGGCCGCGGCAGTGGGCCGAGGCCTACGTGAACTTCGCCGCCGGCGAGAAGCGCGCCTGGCTGCGCGCCATGGGACACCGGCTGTTCCCGGTGGTCGGCTGGGCCGAGCGCGGCGGCGGCGCGGCGGACGGGCACGGCAACTCCGTGCCGCGCTTCCACCTGACCTGGGGCACCGGCCCCGGCCTGGTCGAGCCGTTCGAGCGGCGGGTCCGGGCCGCGGCCGCCGACGGCCTGGTGACCTTCGGCTTCCGGCACCGCGTCGACGGCCTGGTCAAGACCGGCGGCGTGGTCACCGGCGTGCGGGGGCGCCTGCTGGCGAAAAGCGGCGTCCGCCGCGGCGAGTCCAGCTCGCGGGAGGAGACCGGCGACTTCGCGTACGCGGCGCAGGCGGTGATCGTCACCTCGGGCGGCATCGGCGGCGACCACGACCTGGTCCGCGCCGCCTGGCCGGCGCGGCTGGGCGCACCGCCGAAGCGGATGGTCTCCGGCGTGCCCGCGCACGTCGACGGCCGGATGCTCGGCATCACCGAGGCGGCCGGCGCGCAGATCATCAACCCGGACCGGATGTGGCACTACACCGAGGGCCTGCGCAACTGGGACCCGATCTGGCCCGGTCACGGCATCCGGATCCTGCCCGGCCCGTCGTCGCTCTGGCTGGACGCCACCGGCCGGCGCCTGCCGGCGCCGCTCTTCCCCGGCTTCGACACCCTGGGAACGCTCAAGCACCTGATGGCCACGGGGTACGACTACAGCTGGTTCGTGCTCACCCAGAAGATCATCGAGAAGGAGTTCGCGCTGTCGGGCTCCGAGCAGAACCCGGACCTGACGAACAAGAGCATCCGCCAGGTGCTGGGCCGGGTCCGGGCGGGCGCCACGCCGCCGGTGGAGGCCTTCAAGCGCAACGGCGAGGACTTCGTCGTGGCGCCCGACCTGGCCGCGCTGGTTGCCGGCATGAACAAGCTGGCCGCGCAGGAGGACGGTCCGGCCCTCGACCTCGACCAGGTACGCCGGACGATCGAGGCCCGCGACCGCGAGATGGCGCATCCGTTCAGCAAGGACGCCCAGGTCACGGCCATCAACGGGGCGCGCCGCTACCGGGGCGACAAGCTGATCCGGGTCGCCACGCCGCACCGCCTGCTCGACCCCGCCGCGGGCCCGCTGATCGCCGTGCGCCTGAACATCCTCACCCGCAAGACCCTCGGCGGCCTGCACACCGACCTCTCCGCCCGGGTGCTCACGCCCGCCGGCGAGCCGCTTCCCGGCGTCTACGCGGCCGGCGAGGCGGCCGGGTTCGGCGGCGGCGGCATGCACGGCTACAACTCGCTGGAGGGCACCTTCCTCGGCGGCTGCCTCTTCTCCGGCCGGGTGGCCGGCCGGGCCGCCGCCGCGGCCCTTGGGTGAGGCCCTCGCCTGCGTACGGCAGGGGTGGCGCGCTCAGCAGGCGCCGCCCAGGCCGCGCAGGATGCGGTCGCTGATCTCCCCGAGCTGACGGAGCTGCGCGGGCGTCAGCACGTCCACGACCAGGCGCCGGACGTCATCGACGTGGCCGGGCGCGGTCGCGACGACCTTGGCGTGGCCCGCGTCGGTGAGTATCGCGTTGGTGTAGCGGCCGTCGGCGCGGTCCAGCTCGCGGCGGACCCAGCCGCGCGCCTCCAGCCGCTTGATCAGGTGCGAGATCCGGGAGAGCGAGCCCTGCGCGAACTGGGCGAGCGTGCTGATCCGCATCGTGCGCTCCGGCGCCTCCGAGAGCCCGGCCAGCACCGCGTACTCGAACTGGGTCATGCCGGCCTTGCGCTGCATCTCGCCGTCGAGCTCGCCGGGCAGGACCACCAGCAGCGCCGCGAAGCGCATCCAGGACTGAAGCTGCTTCTCGTCGAGCCAGGTCACCTCGTCACCCACGGGCCGATTCTAGCCTGAACGTTCACGTCACAACGGTTGACCATTCAACGCCGGGGGCCTACCTTTCGCTAGAACGTTCAACTCAACGGAGGGTCACCGGAATGAACATCGCACTCTGGATCGCGGCGATCGTGCTGGCCGCCGGCTTCCTCATGGCCGGCGGCATGAAGATCGCCCGGAGCCGGGAGCAGCTGATCGCGGCGGGCATGGGCTACGTCGAGGACTTCTCGGCGGGTGCGATGCGGACCATCGGCGCCCTCGAGGTGCTCGGCGCGATCGGCCTGATCCTGCCCGCGCTGCTCGACATCGCCCCGATCCTGGTGCCGCTGGCCGCCACCGGCCTGGCGCTGATGATGATCGGCGCGATCGTGGTCCACCTCCGGCGTGGCGAGAAGGAGATCGCGCCGAGCGTCGTGCTGTTGCTGCTGGCACTGTTCGTGGCGTGGGGCCGCTTCGGGCCGTACGCGTTCTGAGGAGGGACCCAGTTCGCGGCGGGCGAATCCGATCCGTGCCACGATGAACGCGAGATTTCAGGTCCAGGCGGGAGTCAAGGCAATGAGCGAACACGTTTCCGAAAGCGCCGAATGGCAGGCCGTGCAGGGGCACGCCGAGAAGTTCTCGGGCGTGCACCTGCGTGATCTGTTCGACAGCGATCCACGGCGCGGCGAGCGGCTCACCGCCGAGGTGGCGGATCTCTACGTGGACTACAGCAAGAACCTGGTCACCGACGAGGTGCTCGCCGCCCTGTTCGCCCTCGCCGAGAAGGCGCGGCTGCGCGAGCGCATCGAGGCGATGTTCTCGGGCGAGCACATCAACGTCACCGAGGACCGCGCGGTGCTGCACACGGCGCTGCGGCTGCCCCGCGACGCCGCGCTGGTGGTCGACGGCCAGGACGTCGTCCACGATGTGCACGAGGTCCTCGACCGGATGGGCGACTTCACCGACCGGGTCCGCTCCGGCGACTGGCGTGGCGCCACCGGCGAGCGCATCAGGACCGTCGTCAACATCGGCATCGGCGGGTCCGACCTCGGGCCGGTGATGGCCTACGAGGCGCTCAAGGCATACGCGGACGCGGGCCTGGAGTGCCGCTTCATCTCCAACATCGACCCGACGGACCTGCACGAGAAGACCCACGACCTCGACCCGGCGTCGACGCTGTTCGTGATCGTCTCGAAGACGTTCGGCACCCAGGAGACGCTGACCAACGCGACCGAGGCGCGCAACTGGCTGCTGGCCGGGCTCGGCGGCGACGCGTCCGCGGTGGCGAGGCACTTCGTCGCGGTCAGCACGAACGCGCAGCGGGTGTCCGACTTCGGCATCGACACCGACAACATGTTCGGCTTCTGGGACTGGGTCGGCGGCCGCTACTCGCTGCCGTCCGCGGTCGGCCTCACGGTGATGCTGGCGATCGGCCGGCAGCGGTTCGCCGAGCTGCTGGCCGGCTACCACGCCGTCGACGAGCACTACCGCACCGCGCCGCTGGAGCAGAACGTCCCGGTGCTGATGGGCCTGCTGAACGTCTGGTACGACACGTTCCTCGGGGCGCAGTCGCACGCGGTGCTGCCGTACTCGCAGTATCTGCACCGCTTCGCCGCCTACCTGCAGCAGCTCACCATGGAGAGCAACGGCAAGCACGTGCGCCTCGACGGCGAGGCCGTCGACTACCAGACCGGCGAGATCTTCTGGGGCGAGCCGGGCACCAACGGCCAGCACGCCTTCTACCAGCTGATCCACCAGGGCACGAAGCTGATCCCGGCGGACTTCATCGGCTTCAGCGTGCCCAACCACGACACCGCCGAGATGCACGACCTGTTCATGTCGAACTTCTTCGCGCAGACCGGCGCGCTCGCCTTCGGCCGCACGGCCGAGCAGATCGAGGCCGAGGGCGTTGCGGCCGCGATCGTGCCGCACAAGGTGATGCCGGGCAACCACCCGACCACCACGATCCTGTCCGAGAAGCTCACCCCCGGCGTCCTGGGCCAGCTCATCGCCCTGTACGAGCACATCACGTTCACCCAGGGCGTGATCTGGGAGATCAACCCGTTCGACCAGTGGGGAGTCGAGCTCGGCAAGGTCATGGCCAACCAGCTCGCACCGCTGCTGACCGGGGCGCAGGCGCCGGCCTCCCCGGTCGACTCGTCGACCGGCAACCTGATCGCGCGCTACCGCGCCCAGCGCGGCCGCTGACCCGGCGCGCCTGTGCCGGGCCACCCGTTTCTGTCGGTGGTCCGGCATAGGCTGCGACCGTGGAGTTGACTACCGCGCAGGCCCTCGCCCTGCGGATGCGCAGCCTGCTGCTGACCGGCGACGGCCCCGGCTCGGTGGCCGGCGTGGTGCAGTGGTTCGGCGCGATGCAGGCGCAGGACATGGCGAGCGGCCTCTGGTCGCTGGGCGTGCGGCTGCCCGCCTTCGACGTCGGCGACGTGACCGCCGCGCTCGAGCGCCGTGAGGCGATCCGCACCTGGCCGATGCGCGGCACCGTGCACCTGGTCCCGCCCGCCGACGCGCACTGGATGCTCGACGTCATGGGCGTGCGCATGCTGGCCGGAGCGGCGAAACGCCGCGCGAGCCTCGGCCTCTCCGAGCAGGTCGCCGAGCGCGGCGTCGAGGCGCTCGCCACCGCCCTCAAGGGCGCCAGGCTCACCCGCGCCGAGTGCCTGACGGCCCTCGCCGACGCGGGCGTCACCCTCACCGGCCAGATGGGCTACCACCTTCTGTGGTATGCGAGCCAGCGCGGCGTCACCTGCATCGCGCCGCACGTCGGCAAGGAGCAGACGTTCGTCCTGCTCGACGAGTGGGTGCCCGACCCCAACCGGCCGTCGCGCGAGGAGGCTCTCGGCATCATCGCGCTGCGCTTCTTCCGCAGCCACGGCCCGGCCACCAGGGCCGACCTCGCCCGCTGGACGGGCCTGACGATGACCGACGTCAAGGCGGGCATCGCGGCGGCCGGCGACGCCCTGACCACGGTCGGGGTCGACGGCGCCGAGATGATCGCCGAGCGGTCCCTGCTGGAGTCCGACCCGGCGGGTCCCGCCTCGGAATGGGCCGCGCTGCCCGGCTTCGACGAATACATGCTGGGCTACAAGGACCGCGCGATGATGCTCGACGAGGGCCACTTCGACGCGGTCGTGCCGGGCGGCAACGGGGTGTTCCAGTCCACGATCGTGCGCGGCGGCCGGGTGGCCGGCACCTGGAAGCGCACCCTCGGCAAAAAGGCGGTGACCATCGACGTGTTCCCGCTGGTGCCCCTCAAGCCGGCCGAGCGCGCCCAGGTGGAGGCGGCGCTGCAGCCCTATGCGAGGTTCGTCGGCCTGCCGCCGCAGATCCGCTGGCCGCAGGCCGCCTAGATCACGGCCCGGACGAGCTCGAGCACGCTGTCGGCGCAGCCCCAGGAGAGGCTGACCCCGGCGCCGCTGTGCCCGTAGTTGTGCACCACCTGCTGGCCGCCCAGGTCCTCGTGCTCGAGGCGGATCTCGGGACGGTTGGGGCGGATCCCGGTGCGGTGCCCGAGCACCGGCGCGGTGGCGATCGCGGGCACGATGCCGGCGCAGCGCTCGATGATGCCCTTGGCCACGGTGAGATCGGGTTGCGGATCGAACTGCCCCTTCTCGGCGCTGCCGCCGAGCAGCAGGATCTCGCCCTGCGGCAGCAGGTAGGTCATCTCGTCGAGTTCGGCGGTGTGCTCGGCGAAGAAGTCGGTGACGCCGGGGTTGCGGACGGCCACCAGTTGCCCGCGGATGGGCTCCACCTCGGGGTCGGGCACCAGCTCCCGGGCGCCGATCCCGCTGCAGTTGACCACGACGGGCGCCGGCGTCTCGCGCAGCGAACGCACCTCGGCGATCTCCAGCGTTCCGCCGGCCGCGACCAGCCGTCGCTCCAGGTAGGCCAGGTAGGGCGGCATGGCGATGATCGGCGCGGTGTAGTGCCAGCCGCTGACGAATCCGGCCGGCAGCTCGCCGGGGTCGCATTCGCGGAAGCCGGGCAGGTCGTGCGCCCAGCCCGGCGAGGGTATCGGGGTCCGGGAGGCCTCGATGCCGTGCACCAGCCGCACCTCCGGGCGGCCCGCCAGCACCATGTCGCGGAACACGTCGTAGGCGCGGGCGCTCCACCGGGGCACCAGCCGATGGCTGGCGTAGATGGGATCCCAGATCGCGCCGGCGGCGGCCGAGGTGGTCAGCTCGGGTCTGGCGCGCGCCCGTACCCGGACGCGCATTCCCTCCTCGGCGAGCCGGACGGCCGTGGTCAGGCCTGATACGCCGGCGCCGATGAGCAGGACATCGGGTCGGGCAGAGGTCATCTTTTGACGCTAACCGCGCGCCTGCCGTAATCACGTAGAAGGACGTAAATGTACGACGGCTGCGGACAATGGCACTCGCGGCTTGTCGGAGTCCCGCAGGAATGCTAGCAACGGTGCGTCCGTTCTCGAATACTCAGCGTGTTGCATTCCCGTGTCGGATGCGGTGCAATCGACAGGCTGGCGACACGCGCGGCACGGGGCCGCGCCGCTGGGGAGTCATCGGTCACCGCTGACCCTTGCGTGCCGTTCGCCCGGCCCCAGTTCGCACCGCCGCGCATGGGGGGCCGATGCTGATCGCCGGTGAGGTGCACACCGGACTCCTGCGTGGACCGGACCCGGTGACGTCCGACCAGGCCAGGCGCCTCGTCGACCTGGTGGTCGGCGAGCAGGTCCTGGTCTCGGAGCGGCCGATCGCCTACGTGCGCTCGCCCGAGATGCCCATAGGCGTCGACTGTGGACTGGGCGCCGCCGGGCCCGCGCGCCAGGTGCGGGGCGTCGGCACCGCGCTGCAACGGGTCGCGATCACCGGCGGCCACGTCGTTCAGGGATCCGCGTACGCCGCCTTCGTCCGCGGCGACGGCGGGGTCCGGCGGCCGTGGTCGCACTATCTGACCCGTCCGGGCGTCATCGAGACGCTCGGCCGGACCCGCTGGGAGGAGACGGCGGCCGCCCTGGCGGCGCCGGAGCGGCCCGGATCGGCGCTGGACCTCGGCGCGATGGCCGGCCGGGCGGCGGACCGGGTGCAGCGCTCGGTGGCCGCCGGGGGAACGGTGCGGCTCCGATCGCCGCGCACCCGGCTGCGCTGGGTGGCCAGCGTCGAGGAGCCGGACGCGGGCGTGTCCCGGGTCGGTTTCTCCGTCGGCGCCGGCGACCTGCGGGTGCTGCGGCTGACCGTCCGCGGCGTCCCGGCGGCCGAGCTGGCCGCCGTGTGTGAGGACGTGGCGATGCACGACTGGCTGCTGAGCGCGCTGCTGGAGATCATCGGCAAGAGCGCCATCGGTGCCATGCCCCGGCAGCAGGCCCTGGAGCGGCTGCTGCCCGCCATCGACTACCTGCTGCATCTCTGGATGCCGGGCGCTCGCGGCGACGAGCTCACCGCGGACGTGTGGGACGTGCTCGAACGCCGCCCGGGCTTCAGCCGGCAGTGGGACACCCTCGTGCACCGGATCCGGGACCAGCTGTCGGTGGGGGCGGTGGCGGCGCTGGCAGCGGTGGGCAACAGATGATGCCCCTCGCCGCCCGCTCGCCCGACCAGACGAGCGTCACTCGCAAGGCGCTGCTCGCGGTCGTCACCGGCGGGCTCACCTTCCTCATCACCAACGCCCTCGACCAGCCGCAGTCCGTGCAGATCACGCTGTCCATCCTGATCGGCGGCATCGCCCTGATCCTGCGATTCCTGATCGACTTCGAGAAGCGGCTGGCGGCGGTGGAGAAGCTCGAGAAGGACGGCATGGCCGAGATGAAGACGATGGTCGGCGACGTCTTCTCCGAGATCAGCGAGGCCACCGAGCTGTTCGGGCTGATCGAGGCGTCGGCGCTGCAGACCGACCTGGTCACCCAGCTGGTGCGCAACTCGACCCAGATCTCGCCGACGTCGCCGCCGATCGTCTACCACTTCGTCCAGGCCAAGATCAAAGAAACGTCGGAGTTCCTGAAGCAGCTCGCCGAGGGCGGCACGGTCACCTATTACGGCGAGGACCGCGACTGGCTGCTCGGCCTGACCCGCAACGCCACCAGCAGCATCGACGCGATCAGCCTCTCGGCCGTCGACCACGGCCTGTGGCACAGCGAGATCGGCCAGCGCTACCTCGACGCGCAGCGCCGGGCCGCCGGCAACGGCAAACGGGTCCGGCGCATCTTCGTGCTCGACTCGCCCGAGATGGCCGGCGACCCGGCGGTCCGGCAGGCCTGCGAGGAACAGCGCCGGATGAGCATCGACGTCCGGCTGCTCGACCGGGCCGCCGTGCCGCCACCGCTGCAGGTTCAGGTGCGCGACATGATCGTCTTCGACGACACCCTGGCGTACGAGACGAATCCGACCACCGCCGATCCGAAGCACGCCCAGATCGCCGAGACCCGCCTGGTGCTGACCGACTCGCGGGTCAAGGAGTGCGCGCGGCTCTTCCGCGAGCTGTGGGAGGTCTCCCGGGGCATCGACGACACGCACGAGCCGCCGCTGCGCTACAGGAACGCGTAGCGGATCCGGTCGACCACCTCGTCCGGCAGGGTGATCCCGTCGCCCTCGGCCCGCTCGCGGACCTGCGCGCTGACGGTGGCGTCGACCGCGACCTGGCCCAGGATGGTGCGCACGGCCAGCTCGATCGGCAGGAAACGCGCGTCGAGCGCGGAGAAGGTCCGGTAGGCGCGGAAGGGCGCGGCCCGGGGATTGAGCTGAACCACCGCGGGCATCCGGTCCCAGTCGTCGGCAAGCTCCTCCGCGGTGCCGGGCCGTGGCTCGGCGACCGGCTCACCGAGGTGCCGGATCAGGCCGAGGCGTTGCAGCTGCCAGATCGCCGCGAGGAACGGGCACGACCACAGCACCTCGCCGGTGGGGCCGTTCCACAACTCGATGTCCACGAAGATCGAGTGGTTCTGCACGGCGCTCTGCCGCGGCGGCTGCCAGGGGCGCGGAGCCGCCATCGCCGCCGCCGGGGCGGTCTCGGCGCGTTCGCCGTTGCTCAGCCAGCCGCTGACCGCCGTCGCGGGCCGGCCACCGTTGTCACCCTCCGGCGGCTCGGCCACCAGGTGCTGGCGCACCAGGGTCGCCAGGTCGATGCCGTCGGCCGCCGCGCACCCCGACTCCCGGGCCACGTAGTCGATCGTGAGGCCGGACTCGCCGGCGGCGCGGACCAGCGCGCCGACGACCTCGGCGGGCGAGCCGAACCGGGTGAAGTAGTCGTCGACGAGGAAGCAGGTGCTCACCCTCGGCCGGCCCCGGTGCACCTCGTCGGCGCACGCCTGCTCCGCCGTCCGCACCCAGGGCAGCACCCGCCGGAAGTGGTCGCGCAGCCGTTGCTCGCCGGCTCGGAAGTCGTCCATGTAAAGGTGGCCGAGCTCGATCGAGAGGTGGGACAGGGCCACCCGCCGCACCACCGGCGTGGCGCTCTCCTCCGTGAACACCCCGGAGTAGACGCTCACAACCCGATCCAGGCGGAATCGTCCACGATCCTCTTGGCGAGCTCGTCGAACGCGTCGACCGTGCGCTGGTTGGCGGTGCGGTGCAGCCACACGTCGTCGTTGGACAGCAACTGCTCCTGCCACTGCAGCACCGGATCGAGGGGGATCTGGGCCAGCACGCTGGTGCGCCCGACCCGCTCCCGGCTCGCCAGCTCCTGCAGGCGCTTGTTGCAGACGTCGAGCCAGGCGAGCTGCTCGGGGCGCAGGCCGGCCTGCCCGGGCGAGGCCGGGTCCAGCACCGCGGTGCGCACGAAGCGGATGGTGTCCCGGACCGTCGCCGGGTCATGGCCGAGCTCGGCCGCGGTCTCCAGGATGCCGTGCCGGCCGTAGACGAGGCCGCTCGCCGCGACGATGTGCTGCCGGGTCCAGCGGTGGAACACCAGCCAGCGCGCCACCACGCCGCGCAGCGCGGTCGTGGCGGTCGCGGCGAGCACGATCTCGGTGGCGTAGGAGCGGCCGGCGCTCAGGTCCACGATCACGAGGTTGAACTCCTCGTCGGCGCGGAGCAGCAGGTTGACGCAGCGGTCGACGATGTCGGGTGCCGACCGGAACTCGCCGCCGCCCCGGTCGCCGGGGAACAACGCCAGCCGCCCGGCGCCCGGCGGCCGGCCGCGCAGCACGTCGCGCTCCGACTCGGCCCAGATGTCGATGCGGAGCGGCTCGGGGTCGCCGTCCGCCAGATAGCTGTGCAGGCCGCCCTCCGGCACCCCGGCGTAGGCGTCCGGCAGGTCGAAGATCGCGCCGGAGGTCGGTGAGCCGAAGTCGAAGTCGAGGTAGCAGCAGTCGCCGCCCTGCAGCGCGTGGCGGTAGGCCACGTTGCTGCTGGTGACGGACCGCCCGGTGCCACCCTTGTCGGAGGTCGCAAAGACGATCATGGCTAGCTGAGTCCGATGTCGGCCCGGCGGGCCGCGGACAGGCGGTCGAGCCTGCGCAGCACGTCCTCGGTCACGGCGACGGCGACACCGGGACGCTCCCGGCGCACCGTCCGGGCCCGCTCGAGCTCCACGCCGATCTGCTTGAGCTCCTCGCGCAGCGTCTGGCCGCTGTAGGTGGAGCCGTTGAGGCGTTCCCGGTCGTAGAGGTGTGCCGCCTCGTTCAGCAGCTCGGCGGCGACCTGAGCGAGCAGCTCGCTGCGCAGCGGCGGCTCGTTGATCACCCGGGCGGCGGTGACGAGGCAGTCGACGACCCGCTTCGTGTAATACCAGGAGGGTTCGGAGTACTTCATGTCGACCTGCGGGAAGGCGCCCGCCGGCTGGTCCCAGATGCCGTTCGGGGCGCCGTCGGCGATCACGCGCTTCTCGAGGTGCTTCCACAGGTCGTCGGAGAGGTCCAGCAGCCGGCTGCGGGAGGTGCCGTCCGACAGCAGGCTGGCCAGGTTGAGGGTGCGCTTGAGCAGCAGCGGCGAGATGTCCGCGACCGTCCAGGACAGCCTCGGCCCGCCGACGGTCTCGGTGCCCTCGAGCGGGAAGCGCAGGCCGGGATGGTGCACGTTGTGCGCCGTCTCGTGCTCCGTGGAGCGTCGCGTGATGCGGCTGCGGTTGGCCAGCTCGTCCAGCACGCCGGCCACCCGGGTCAGGTCCGCGTTGGACGCCCGGACCGCCACCATGTTCTGCACCACCATGCCACTGACCAGCAGGCTGAAGTAGTCGAACTCCACGCCGTCGGTGGTGCGCCAGGGCAAATCCTCCAGCGGCCACCGGCCGGAGCCGAAGGTGGCAACGGTCGCCCAGTAGGAACGGGTCAGCTCGAAGCGCAGCTGCAGCGCCTGCGAGAGCTTGAGCTGAGCCTCGTCGAGCAGGCCGAGCAGCCGGGTGCGCTCGGACGACAGCGCCTGAATGGCCTCGAGCGCCACGGTGGTGAAGTAGAGGTAGGGGGCGTTCTGGGCCACGCCCTCGCGTTGCAGGCCGACGTCGGCGGTCGTCTCGATCTCGGGGGCGTCGGTGACCAGCCCCCAGCTCCAGCCGCATTCGAAGAGCCGGTTCGGCAGGTCGAGCTCGCTGCCCTCGGCGGCACCGGAACCGATGGTGACGTCGTCGCGAAGCCGGGCGTTGATCTCGCGCAGCGCCTCGCGGAGCTCTTCGACGACCTGCCGGGACGGGCGGCGCTCCTGGTTGACCGTCCGGACGAGCTCCTTGCCGTAGGGCTCGTCGGCGGAGAAGACGTTGACGGAGAAGCTGCGCAGCAGGCCGACCATCGCGGCGGTGAGCCGCTGGTTGGCCCGCTCCTCGAGCTCGTTGACCTGCTGCAGCAGCTTCGGCCGGGTGACGACCTGCCGGAAGACCTTGGTGAAGCCGACGACGGTGAGCATCAGCGTGACGGAGATGGAGAACGAGTCGACCACGTCCAGCTCCTGCTGCGCGGTCTTGATCTCCTCGTCCTCGAGGTCCGGGCGGAAGTAGGTGCCGCCGGCGAAGCTCGGCGTGCCGTCCGGCCCGGTGTAGCGCTTGATATAGGAGGTCAGGGCCTCCAGCAGTCGCTGCGGCACCTGGATGTCGTCGCCGAGCGCGTCGAGCGCGTCGAGCACGTCGCGGTTGGCGGCGTCGGGGTTGTCCAGCCGGAAGAGCGGGATCTCGGCCGCCGGTGCCATCAGGCAGAGCAGCTGTTCGGCGTCGCTGATCGAGTTGGTGCCGTCGCGGCCGCCGAACCGCCACGAACCGTCGACATAGGAGAGACGGGCGGTCGTCCGCCAGACATCGAGGAGCTGTTGACGTGGCTGGATCTGCATCGGTGAGCCGTCACCTACCCGTCCGTGGGTCTCCTTTTGTGACCGGTGGCCACAATCATCCCGCAGTAACCCTCACGCAGGTCCTTGCTCTCCACTGTCTGAATTCTGACATCCGTGGCCACCGGGGCGAGTGCCTGCAGGACGTCCTGTTCGTCCACGGAGCACGCCGGGAAGCTGCGGTCGCCGACCCGGTAGCCGGAGGAGTTGCGCATGAACGCCGCCGCGAAGGCGCCCCGGGGCACCAGCGAGTTCACAAAGCACTGGGCGGCGCGGACGAACTCGTCGCTGCGGGTGGTGATGGACTCCGCGACGAAGAACATGGTGGCCATGTCGAACTGGCCGGGCCGCAGGCTGAAGATGTTGCCCTTGACGACCTTCGCCTGCCGGCTGAGCAGATCGAACGGATCCTTGATCGGCTGATATGCCCCGCGGCCGGCGGTCATGTGCGACCAGAACTGCCACCACGACGGAAAGGGCGCGTCGATCTGGTTCTCGAGCCACTGCCGGTTGCTGAACGCGCGCTCGTAGAGGATCACCTCGGCGGCGAACGGGAGCATGGCGAGCGCGGGGTAGAGATTGGCGCCGGCGCCGACGTCGATCGCGCGCGCGTTCCACTTCTGGGGATAGGACCGGGACTGGAAGAAGTCGGCGACGATCTCGATGATCCGCTCGTCGTCGGCGCGCAGCGTGCCGTAGTTGTGCGCGAAGTAATCCGCCGAGTCGAAGGCGTCCCAGTCATAGTCGGCGTTACCCACCCGCGGCGCGCAGTCCACCGCGGAGTCGAGACGCTGATCGGGTCGGGTCAAGGACTTCCTCCGGCGGTTTGGGAAGGCGCGCCCGAAACGGCCACTTCCTCCAGTTTAGGGGCTGGCTTCTCCCCGCAATGCGCCCTGCAAACAACGACATCCTGCGGCGCCGGTCCGACCGGCGCCGCGCAGGCACACTTTGCCAGGCATTCTTTTGTATTGTCGCGCAGCCGGGCCAACCTGGTCCCCCGTATAGGGGAAAGTCCGTTGGCACGGAAGGGGAAGGTAGGGGATCACATTCCGCGCGCGGACGTCAATGGACACCCGATGACCCTCGATCTGTTAACAACCCTTGATATTTAAGTTCACGAACGTGAAGATGTGGGGGACCGAGCCGGTCATCGATGCGTCAGGGAGTGGCCATGAGAAGACGACGTACCGTATTAGCGCTGCTGGCGGGTGCCGCGATGACCGTGGCGACCGCCGTGATCGCCGCGCCGGACGGCATGGCCGCGGTGTCCGGTGTGCCGCTGAGCGCCGCCGTCGCCTGCTCGGCGCCGGCCTGGGCCGAGGGCAACACCTACACCGTCGGGACCCAGGTGACCTACGGCGGCAGGCTCTACTCCGCTCTGGTCACTCATACGGCGTACGCGGGCGCGGGCTGGAACCCGGCCGCGACCCCGTCGCTCTGGCGCGACCTCGGCGCCTGCACGGGCGGCACGACCCCGCCGACCACCCCGCCGACCACGCCGCCCACGACCCCACCCACCACGCCGCCCACGACCCCGCCGACGACGCCGCCCACCACCCCGCCCGGCGGTAACACCTGCGCCGTGAAGTCGCGGCCGTCCGGCAAGGTCCTCGTCGGGTACTGGGAGAACTGGGACGGCTCGAGCAACGGCGTGCACCCCGGCTTCGGCTGGGTGCCGATCAACGACAGCCGGCTGAAGCAGCACGGCTACAACGTCATCAACGCGGCGTTCCCGGTCATCCGCTCGGACGGCACGGTCCTGTGGGAGAACGGCATGGACGCGAGCGTGAAGGTCTCGACGCCCGCCGAGATGTGCTCCGCCAAGGCGAACGGCGCCACCCTGTTGATGTCCATCGGCGGCGCGGCGGCCGGCATCGACCTGAGCTCCAGCGCCGTCGCCGACCGGTTCGTGGCGACGATCGTGCCGATCCTCAAGGCGTACAACTTCGACGGCATCGACATCGACATCGAGACCGGGCTGACCGGCAGCGGCAGCATCACCACGCTGTCGGCGTCGCAGGCGAACCTGATTCGCATCATCGACGGCGTGCTCGCGGCGATGCCGTCCAACTTCGGCCTCACCATGGCGCCCGAGACCGCGTACGTCACCGGCGGCAGCGTCACCTACGGCTCGATCTGGGGCTCCTACCTGCCGATCATCAAGAAGTACGCCGACAACGGCCGGCTGTGGTGGCTCAACATGCAGTACTACAACGGCTCGATGTACGGCTGCTCCGGCGACTCCTACTCGGCCGGCACGGTGCAGGGCTTCACCGTGCAGACCCAGTGCCTCAACAACGGCCTGACCATCCAGGGCACCACCATCCGGGTCCCGTACGACAAGCAGGTTCCGGGCCTGCCCGCGCAGTCCGGCGCCGGCGGCGGGTACATGACGCCGTCGCTGGTCAGCCAGGCCTACAACAGCGTCCCCGGCATCAAGGGCCTGATGACCTGGTCGGCCAACTGGGACGGCTCGCGCAACTGGACCTTCGGCGAGAACGTCAAGGGCCTCCAGGGCCGCTGAGCCGGACACGACGGCCCGCGCCCACCCCAATCCCCAGGTGGTCGCGGGCCGTTCGTCGTGCGGATCAGAAGTTCCCCTCGGCGACCTGGAAGACGGGCAGGCCGAGGCCGCGCCACATGCGCACGACCTGCTGCCGGTCGTCGAGGACGAACGCGACCTCGAACCGGGGCCTGACGTGCCGGCGGTACAGCTCCTTCTTGACGATGAAGTCCTTGCGGTTGTCCCCGGCCGCGCGCATGTGCAGCTCGTCGAACGGGACGGCCTGAGCGTCGAGCCACATCTCGGTCTGCCGGCGGCACACCTCGTCGCGTCCGGACATGAGGATCAGCTTGTGCAGGCCCGCCCGGTGGACGAGCTGGACGAGCTCGATGACGGGCGGGTTGGGTTCGTCCTCGCCGACCCGGGACCAGTCGAACGGCGACCGGCTCCCGGTGCGCAACGCGAGAGTGCCGTCGATGTCGACGAGGACGGCGCGATCGGTCATGTCGTTTCCTCAAGCCTCGCCGTGGGGGAGGAGCCGGCACCCGCGCGGCTCGGCGGCGATGTGAATCCCTGCCGGTCCTCAGCACTACATCAGGGCGATGTCGGATTCGAATTCGGAGCCCAACCGTACCGTCAGCCGATCGCCGGGGGCGTCGGGTCCGGCGGCCATGTGGTCACAGGGGGTGTCGTCGGGGCTGTCGTCGGCGCTGTCGTGGGAGGTTTCGTCGTCGGCTGTGTGGGCCGCGGCGGGGTCGGCGTTGTCGGGGCGGGCTTCTCGGTCACCCCGCAGTACGTGTACGCGCCCTTGCTGCCCCACTTGCAGGTGTGCGCCGTCTTGCCCGCGCTGTTGCGCAGGGTGGCGGTGTCGCCGGTGTTGTTCCAGATGTAGTTCCCGGACCGCCAGTAGAGGTGCTGGGCGTCGGGCCGGCCGTTGGTGCCCTTGCCGGTGTGCACGTACACCCGCTTGCCGGCGCCGAGGTTGTAGGAACCGAACGTGTAGGTGTGGCCGGTGGCGTCGCGGACCGTCCAGCCCTTGAGGTTGATCGTGGCCCGGCTCTGGTTGGTGAGCCGAATGTATTCGGCATTGAGGCTGGTGGTGGTGCGGGTGTCGCTGCCGGGCGAGTTGTAGTAGACCTTCGTCAGCTGGACCGTCGGTGCCGGTGCGGTCGCCGCGGAGGCGACACCCATCCCGGCTGCGGCGGTCGCGGTGACGGCGGTACCGACGGCGAGCCACCGCCATACCTTGCGGGCGGGCCTGGACATGCGGGGCAAGAGAGCCTCCCGGGACTCGGGCGGGGCGTCCGGGTGATGTTCGTCCATGGGCGGTGAATTGGGGAACGGCCCGGGCGGCCACGAGTGCACGCCGTTCGTCGGCGGTCGAGCGCACCCCGATCGATCTGTTAACAAGCCTTGTCGAAATATGTCGACGGTTGTCAATATGTGGGGAGAGAAGCGGAGCACCCGTATGAAGCGAGCCGTCCTCACCATCGTCGCCCTCGTCCTGGCCGGTCAGCAGGCCCAGCCGGCGGGGGCCGCGCCGGTCCCCCTCGCCGCGACCGTCTGTGCCGTCTCCTGTGACACCAGGAATCCGTCGACCGCGCGGCAGGACACGTTCCCGGTGCCGGACCGGATTCAGAACGGGCGGCGGATCTCCCTGCACTACTCCGAGGCCGACGCCATGGCCTGGGGCAGCATCGATCTCGGCACCGCCGGGGATTCGGTCTGGCTGGACCGGACCTTCGACGGCGGGTCGAGCTGGGACGGGCTGCTCGGCAAGGCGAGCATCCCCGGCACCTGGGCCGGCACCCGCACGCTGATGTACAACCTCGCGGACCCCGCCCATCATCGGCGCGGCATGCTCCGGGCGTGCGGCGACGCCGCGGGCATCCAGTGCACCGACTGGGTGCCGCTGAAGGCCTGCGACGCCGGCTGCGACGGCGAGACCGCCAACTCCGGCGACACCCGGCCGGTCGCGCCGACCACGTTGAGCGGCCGGACCATCGCCCTGCACGTCGACGGCCGGGGGATGGCCTGGGCGACGATCGCCGGCGGGGCCGCCGGGGACGAGGTGTGGCTCGACCGGTCGTGGGACGAGGGCGCGAGCTGGCCGGGCGGGTCGTCGCTCGGGCGGACCGGCACCCCGGCGGGCGCCGGCTCCGCGCGCACCGCGCTCTTCGCGGCACGGGAACCCAGGATCCTGCTGTACGGCGGCGCGCTGCGTGCCTGCGGCCGGGCGGTCACCGGCCCCGGCGGAAGCTGTACGGCCTGGGCCCGGCCCGCGAACGACCGGGCGGGTGCGGCGGCGGACGCGCTCATGTGGGCGTATCAGCCGGACGCGGCGTGGTGGTTGTCGAGCTGGTGGAACTCCGCGGTCGCCGTCACGACGCTGATGGACTGGATGCGCAGGAGCGGGCGGACCGACTACCGGTGGATCGTGGACCGGACGTTCGAGGTCAACAGGGTTGCGTTCCCGGCCGGGGTGAGGAGCGGTGACCCGATCGAGGGGCACTTCATCAGCCGGGCGATCGACGATGCCGCCTGGTGGGGCATCGCCTGGGTGCAGGCGTACGACCTGACCGGGGATCCGAAGTTCCGGGCCGAGGCGGTGACGATCGCGAACTACGTGCACGGCTTCTGGGACACCTCCACCTGTGGCGGGGGCGTGTGGTGGGACCGGGAGCGCACCTACAAGAACGCGGTGACGGCCGGGCTGTACGTGCGGCTCGCGGCGGCGCTGCACAACCGGATCCCGGGGGACACGACCTGGCTGGGCCGGGCGACGACCGGGTGGAACTGGTTCGCGAACAGCGGCATGATCAACGGGTCGGGGCTGGTCAACGACGGGCTCACCGGCGGCTGCGCTAACAACGGGCAGACCGTGCACACCTACAACCAGGGGCTGGCGATCGGCGCCTCGCTCGAGGTGTGGCGGGCCACCGGCGACGCCTCGGTGCTCGCCGCGTCGCGGCGGCTGGCGGACGCCGCGATGGCGAGCCCGGTGCTCACCAAGGGCGGCCTTCTCACCGAGTCCTGCGACTCGCCGACGACGACGTGCGACGACAACGGCAAGCAGTTCAAGGGCGTCTTCATGCGGTACCTGGGCGATCTCGCGGACGCCACGGGCGCGGCCGGCTACCGCGGCTATGCCCGTACCCAGGCGGACAGCATCTGGGCCGCGGACCGGGACCCGCTCAACCGGATCGGGCAGCGGTGGAACGGGCTGTCGCCGGCGGGCTACCCGAACGCCCGGGACTGGCGCACCCAGGCGTCCGGGCTGGGCGCGCTGGTCGCCGCGCTGTGACCCAGGCCTCGCTTCACGGCAACTCTCTGACTATGAAATAGTTGACGCGTCAAAGACGTTGTGCGGGTCAGTCCGGGACGACGGGCCCGGCCGAAGCTCAGGAGCGGTCATGCAGTTCGGGATCTTCACCGTCGGCGACGTCACGCCCGACCCCACGAACGGGCGGGCGCCGACCGAGCAGACGCGAATCAAGTCGATGGTGGCGATCGCCAGGAAGGCGGAGGAGGTCGGCCTCGACGTCTTCGCGATGGGCGAGCACCACAACGAGCCGTTCGTGCCGTCGTCGCCCACCACGATGCTCGGCTACATCGCCGCGCAGACCGAGCGGCTGCTGCTCTCGACGTCCACCACGCTGATCACGACCAACGACCCGGTCAAGATCGCCGAGGACTACGCGATGCTGCAGCATCTCGCCGACGGGCGGGTCGACCTGATGATGGGCCGGGGCAACACCGGCCCGGTCTACCCGTGGTTCGGCAAGGACATCCGCGCCGGCATCCCCCTCGCGGTCGAGAACTACGCGCTGCTGCACCGGCTGTGGCGCGAGCACACCGTCGACTGGAGCGGCAAGTACCGCACGCCGCTGCAGTCGTTCACCTCGACGCCGCGCCCGCTCGACGGGATCCCGCCGTTCGTCTGGCACGGCTCGATCCGCAGCCCGGAGATCGCCGAGCAGGCCGCGTTCTACGGCGACGGCTACTTCGCCAACCACATCTTCTGGCCGGCCTCGCACACCCAGCGGATGGTCGCCCTGTACCGCGAGCGCTACGCGCACTACGGCCACGGCGGCGCGGACCAGGCGATCGTCGGCCTCGGCGGGCAGGTCTTCATGCGCAGGAACTCGCAGGACGCGGTGAACGAGTTCCGCCCCTACTTCGACAACGCGCCCGTGTACGGGCACGGCCCCTCGCTGGAGGACTTCACCCGGGAGACCCCGCTGACCGTCGGCAGCCCCCAGCAGGTCATCGACCGCACCCTGGGCTTCCGCGACTACGTCGGCGACTACCAGCGGCAGCTGTTCCTGCTGGACCACGCCGGCCTGCCGCTGAAGACGGTGCTCGAGCAGCTCGACCTGCTCGGCGAGGAGGTCGTCCCGGTGCTGCGGCGTGAGTTCGCGGCGCTGAGGCCCGCGCACGTCCCCGAGGCGCCGACCCACGCGTCCCTGCTCGCCGCGGCGAAGCAGGCGGAACAGCAGCAGGAGGCGGTGCAGGCATGAGGCAGCGCAACCTCGTGGTCGTCTCGGCGGGCCTGAGCGAGCCCTCGTCCACCCGCCTGCTCGCGGACCGGTTGTCCGCGGCGGCGGTGGGCGCGGCCGAGGGCCTCGGCGTGCGGCTGAGCGTCCGGGTGATCGAGCTGCGCGACCTCGCGCACGACCTGATGAACCACATGCTGACCGGCTTCCCGCCGGCCGCGCTCAAGGACGCGATCGACGCCGTCGAGGCCGCCGACGCGCTCATCGCGGTGACCCCGGTCTTCAACGCGTCCTACAGCGGGCTGTTCAAGTCGTTCTTCGACGTCCTGGGCAAGGACGTCCTGGCCGACAAGCCGGTGCTGATCGCGGCGACCGGCGGCACGACCCGGCATTCGCTCGCGCTCGAGCACGCCATCCGGCCGATGTTCGCCTACCTGCGGGCGGTCACCGTGCCGACCTCGGTCTTCGCGGCCACCCAGGACTGGGGCGGCGACGAGTCCGAGGGTCAGCTGCGCGGCCGGATCCGGCGGGCCGCCGGCGAGCTGGCCCGCGAGGTCGACCGCCGCGAGCCCGCGACGGTCGCGGATCCGTTCGTGCTCACCACGTCGTTCGAGGACCTGTTGGCCGGCTGACGCGGTAGAAATACACGGGAGCCGAAGGGGGCCGTCATGGGGGAGATCGTGCTCATCCGGCACGGGCAGACCGAGTGGAGTGCGGCCGGGCGCCACACCTCGTACACGGATCTGGAGCTGACCGGGGACGGCGAGCGGCAGGCGCGGGCCGCGGGCGAGCGGCTCGCGGGCCGGCGGTTCGCGGCCGTGATCTCCAGCCCGCGGCGGCGGGCGCTGCGCACCGCCGAGCTGGCCGGGCTCACCGTCACGGAGACCACCGAGGACCTCGCCGAGTGGAACTACGGCGAGTACGAGGGCATCACCACCGCCGTCATCCACGAGACCCGCCCCGGCTGGTCCCTGTGGACCGACGGCGCGCCCGGCGGCGAGTCGCCGCCGGACGTCGCCGCCCGGGTGGACCGGGTGCTCGGGCGGGCCCGGTCGTTCCTGGACGACGGCGACGTCGCCCTGATCGCGCACGGTCACTCGCTGCGGGTGACCGGCGCGCGCTGGATCGGCCTGCCCGCCAGCGGCGGCGGCCTGCTCAAGCTCGGCACCGCGACGCTGTCCACGCTCGGCTTCGAGCACGGCAACCAGGTCATCGACGCCTGGAACGCCTAGGGGTGTCCTGCCGATCGTCCGGCCGGCGTCCCCGGCGGCCGGGTCAGAACCCTCACCAGCTGTGCAGCGTGCCGTCCTCGAGGCGGTTCACCGGCAGCGACGCCGGCCGGTACGGGTACCGCGCGGCGAGGTCCTCGTCGATGTCCACGCCCAGGCCGGGCTCCTCCGCCGGATGCAGGTAGCCGCCGGCGAAGCGGTATCCGTGCGGGAACACCGCGTCGGTCTCGGCGCTGTGCGGCATGTACTCCTGCAGGCCGAAGTTCGGGATGCTGAGGTCGACGTGCAGCGCGGCGGCCAGGCACACCGGCGACAGGTCGGTCGCGCCGTGCGAACCGCTGCGGACGTGGTAGAGGTTCGCCAGGTCGAAGATGCGGCGCAGGTGGCTGATCCCGCCGGCGTGCACGACGCTGGTGCGGATGTAGTCGATCAGCTGCTCGGTGATCAGCCGCCGGCAGTCCCAGATGCTGTTGAAGACCTCGCCGACGGCCAGCGGCGTGGTGGTGTGCTGCCGGATCAGCCGGTAACCCTCCTGCAGCTCCGCCGGGACCGGATCCTCCAGCCAGGTCAGCCGGTACGGCTCGAGGTCGCGGCCCAGCGCGGCGGCCTCGATCGGGGTCAGCCGGTGGTGCGCGTCGTGCAGCAGGCGCAGGTCGGGGCCGAACTCGGCGCGGACCCGGGCGAAGACCGCCGGCACGTGCGCCAGGTAGCGCGGCGTCGACCACACCGCCTCGGCGGGCAGCGCCGATCCGGCGGGCTCGTAGGTGCGCGGGTCGGCGCTCACCCCGTACGTGGTGCCGAGGCCGGGCACGCCGGTCTGCACGCGTACGGCGCGGTAGCCGGCGTCGACGAGGCGGGCCACGTCGGTCAGCGCGTCGTCGACGGTCTCGGCGGCGGCGTGGCCGTACACCGTCACGCCGTCGCGGGACCGGCCGCCGAGCAGCTGGTAGACCGGCAGACCCGCAACCTTGCCCTTGATGTCCCACAGCGCGGTGTCGACGGCCGCGATCGCGCTCATCGTCACCGGCCCGCGCCGCCAGTACGCGCCCTTGTAGAGCGCCTGCCAGGTGTCCTCGATCCGGGCCGGGTCGCGGCCGAGCAGCACGGGCACGACGTGCTGCTCGAGGTACGCGGCGACCGCCTGCTCCCGCCCGTTGAGGGTGGCGTCGCCGACCCCGGTGAGGCCCTCGTCGGTGACGATCTTCAGGGTGACGAAGTTGCGGCCCGGGCAGGTCACGATCACCCGGGCTCCGGTGATCCGCACCTCAGTCCCCGTCCTCGCGGACCCGGGCGACCAGCTGGGTCGGATTGACGAAGCGCAGCGCCAGCACGAGCAGCACCAGCATCATCGACGTGTAGATCACGGCCATCGCGTCGATGGACTGCTGCGCGCGGATCCCGGCGGCCGACATCGAGTAGTAGAGGGCGACGACAAGCGTCTGCGAGTCCGGGCCCGCGGTGAGGAAGGTCAGCTCGAACATGCCGACGGTGCGGACCAGCACCAGGATCGAGGCGGCCAGGATGCCGGGCACCAGCAGCGGCGCCAGGATCCGGACGAAGACCTGCCGGGTGCCGGCGCCGCACATCCGCGCCGCCCGCTCGACCGCCGGATCGATCTGCTCGATGAACGGCGTCATGGTCAGGATCACGAACGGCACCGACGGCACCAGGTTCGCCAGCACCACCCCGGAGAGGTGGCCGGCGAAGCCGTACTTGTAGAGCACCGTGGCCAGCGGGATGCCGTAGGTGATCGGCGGCATGAGGATGGGCAGCAGGAACAGCAGATAGAGCAGCCGGCGGCCCGGGAAGGCGCGCCGGGCCAGCACGTACGCGGCCGGCACGCCGATCAGCAGGGAGAGGCCGACCACCAGCGCCGACACCTCGAGCGTCACGATCAGCACCGGAAGCAGGGTGAACTCCTGCCAGGACTGGCCGTACCACCGGGTGGTCCAGCCGGCGGGCAGCCAGGTGTCGAACCACTGGGTGCCGAACGAGCTCACCACCACCGAGCCGATGACGCCGGCCAGGCAGACGAAGAACGCGATCACCGCGCTCCAGATCAGCCACGCCGCCGGGGTGGCCACGATCCTGCGCCGGGCGGCCATCAGCCCTTGCCCCCCGCCGTCGATCCGGTGTAGAGCAGCGCGCGCCACCCGAGCACCGCCGCGATGACCAGCAGCTCCACCAGGCCCATCAGCACCGCGACCGCGGCGGCCAGGGGATAGTCGTAGCGGATGTACGCGGCGTCGTACGCGGCGATCGACATCACCCGGGTGGTGCCGGACGGGTCGCCGACCAGCACGGCCGACGGGAACACGCTGAACGCCAGCACGAACGTCAGGCAGAAGGTGGTGGCCAGGCCGGGCGCCAGCAGCGGCAGCGTGATCCGCCGGAAGCGCTGCCACGCGCCGGCGCCGAGGGTCGCCGCGGCCCGCTCCAGGCTGGGGTCGATGCCCGACAGGTAGGACAGCACCAGCAGGAACGCGAACGGGAAGCCGGTGATGATCAGCGAGAAGAAGACGCCCCAGTAGTTGTTGGTGAGGCGCACCGGCGCGTCGACGAGGCCCGCGCTCAGCAGGGTCCGGTTGAACCAGCCGGTCGGGCCGAGAAAGTTCAGCAGGCCCTGCGCGGTCAGCACGGTGCCGAGGGTGATCGGCACGACCAGCACGGTGGTCAGCAGCCGGCGGCCGCGGAACCGCCCGCGCATCCGGTACGCGATCGGCACCGAGGCGAGCACGTTGAGCAGCGCCGCCGGCAACGCCAGCCGCAGCGTCGTGGCGATGGTGTCCCGCAGGTACGCGTCGGTGAAGAACTCCCGGTACGCGCCCAGCGCCCCGCCCTTGACCGGCTGGAACGACAGGCCCAGCCCGTACAGGAAGGGGTAGATGAAGAGGGTGACCACGAACAGCGCCGCCGGGATCAGCAGGAGCAGCTGCCGGTCGAGGCCGCGCTCGGCCAGCCGGTGCCGCAGCGCCGGCCGGCCGGTGCCGGCGACGGCGGTCATCGTTCACCGCCGGCGGGGAAGACCAGCAGCCGGGCCGGCTCGACGGTGACGGTGATCCGGTCGCCGACCGCCGGCCGGTCGGCCGCGCGCAGGTTGAGCGGGATGCCGCCGTCGGTGCGCGCCTCGACGGCCACCTCGCGGCCCTGGTATTCGACCACCTCGACCACGGCCGGCACCCCCGTCGCGTCGGCCGGGCCGATCCGCAGGTCCTCCGGGCGGATCCCGGCCATCACCTTGCTGCCCGGCGCGGGATCGTCCACCGGGGTGCCGACGAGTTCGCGGCCCTCGATCTCCACGACGATGCCGGCGCCGCGGCGCGGCCCGGCCCGCAGCGGCACCAGGTTGCGGTAGCCCATGAAGTCGGCGACGTGCCAGTTGGCCGGCTCGGTGTGCAACTGCTCCGGCGTGCCGATCTGCTGCACCCGGCCGGCGCGCAGCACCACCAGGCGGTCGGCGAGCGACAGCGCCTCCTCCTGGTCGTGGGTGACGTAGACGGTGGTCAGCCCGAGCGACTGGTGCAGCCGGCGGATCTCGGTGCGCATCTCCAGCCGCAGCTTCGCGTCGAGGTTGGACAGCGGCTCGTCCATCAGCACCAGCGACGGCTCGAGCACGACCGCCCGGGCGATCGCGACCCGCTGCTGCTGGCCGCCGGAGAGCTGGCCGGGCAGCTTCCCGGCCTGGTCCTCCAGGTGCACGAGCCGCAGCGCCTCGTCCACCCGGCGGTGGATCTCCGCGCGCGGCACCCGGCGCATCTGCAGGCCGAAGGCGACGTTGCGGCGGACCGACAGGTGCGGGAAGAGCGCGTAGTTCTGGAACACCATGCCGAAGCCGCGCCGCTCCGGCGGCAGCACGTCGAGCCGCGCGTCGTCCTGCCAGATGCTGCCGCGGGTCAGCGGCAGCAGCCCGGCCAGGCAGTTCAGCGCCGTCGACTTGCCGCAGCCCGACGGGCCGAGCAGGGCGATGAACTCGCCCCGCTTGATCGTCAGGTCCAGCCCGGCGAGCGCCTCGTGGCCGCCGAAGCTGCGGCTGACCCCGTCCAGGCGCAGCGTGTCGAAGTGCCCAGGTCTCACTTGGACACCTTCGCGCCGCCGATCTCACGGTCCCACCGGTCGAAGGCGGCGACGAGTTCCTTCGAGCCGAGCGGCACCTCGAGCGGGTTGCCGGCGATCAGGGCGGTGTACTCGGGCCGGCCGAACTCCCCGATGGCGGCCTGGCTCTCCGCCGGCGCCATCGACAGGTCGACGCCCTTGATCGCCGGTCCCGGGTAGAAGTAGCCCTTGTCGTAGGCCTTGGCCTGCTGTTCCTTGGTGAGCATGTGGGCGAGCAGCAGCAGGATCGCCGCCTGCTTGTCGGTCGACACCCCCTTGGGCACGACGGCGTAGTGCGCGTCGGTCACCCAGTGGAAGCCCTGGAGGGTGCCGATCGCCGCCTCCTTCGGCACGGTGCCGAGGACCCGCGGGTTGATGTCCCAGCCGGTGGTCGAGGCGATGATCTTCGCCGAGCCGTTGGCCAGGTTCTTCATCGTCTCGCCCGTGCTGGACGGGTACAGCGTGACGTACTTGTTCAGTTCGGCGAGGTAGGCCCAGGTCTTGGTCCAGCCGCCGGTCGGATCCCGGGGGTCGGCGTCGCCGAGCAGGTAGGGCAGGCCCATCAGGAGGGTGCGGCCGGGCCCGGAGTTCGACGGCCGGGCGTACTGCACCGCTCCGGGGTTCGCCTTGGCGTAGGCGAGCAGTTCGGCCGCGGTCCGCGGCGGGTTCGGCACCTTCGCGGGCAGGAACTCGATCAGCGGCCCGGACGGATAGTAGGTGACGGTCACCCCGGAGTCCCCGGCCAGCTTCTGCATGGCCGCGGCCCCGGGCAGATAATCCCGTACGGCGGGGAGCCGGTCGCCGTACCTGGTCATCAGCGGGTTCCAGAGGCCCTGCTCGATGCCGGCGGAGAGCCCGTCGACGCCGGTCAGCACGAGGTCGATGTCGACCCGGCCGGCGTTCTGCTGCGCCTTGACCTTGCCGACCAGTTCGGGCGCCGGCGACTTCGAGTACGTCACCTTGCTGATCACGCCGGGGTTCCTGCTGACGAAGTCGTCGATCATGGGCTGGGTGAGCTGCAGGTTGCCGGCGACGTCGAGGATGTTCAGGGTCACCGCCTTGCCGGGCTTGGCGGGAACCTCGCCGTCGGTGTCCTGTGCGGATCCGCCGGAGTCGGGGGCGCTGCACGCGGTGAGCAGCAGCAGGGCCGCGGTCGCGGCGGTGGCGATGCGTCTGCGAGCGATTTCTGGCATGGCCGGCCTTTCTCGGGGAGGTGAGTTTCAGGCGTTCGGCGGCGCTGTGGTGGAGTCCCGGACCATCAACTGCGTGCCCAGCTCCCGGCGGGTGGTGCCGAACCGGGCCGGGTCCTGCAGCAGGCCGAGCAGGAGATCGACGCCGGCCCGGCCGCAGCTCTCCATGGGCAGTCCGACGGTGGTGAGCGACGGGTGCACCATCGCCGCCATCGGTATGTCGTCGAAGCCGATCACGCTGATCTCGGCGGGCACGGCGATCCCGCGCGCGTTGAAGCGGCTGAGCAGGCCCAGCGCGATGACGTCGTTGTAGGCGATGACGGCGGTGACGCCGGCGGCGAGCACCGGGTCGGCGGCGGCCACCCCGCCGTCGAACTGGGGCAGGACCGGGCCGATCTCGACGAGCGCGGCGCCGGCCGCGGCGGTGGCGGCCCGCAGCCCGCGTACGCGTTCGCGGTTGGACCACGAGGTGCGCGGCCCGGCGACGTACGCGATCCGCCGGTGGCCGAGGGCGGTCAGGTGGGTGACGGCCTGCCGCATGCCGTTGACGTTGGCGAAGGTGATCGCCGGCAGGCGCCCGACCCGGCGGTTCAGCATGACCAGGGGTGTCTGCGCCGCGAAGCCGCGCAACTCCTGCTCGCTCATCCGGGGCGAGCACAGCACGAGGCCGTCGACCTGCTTGGCGAGCGTCCGGACCAGCTGGGTCTCGGCGGCCGGATCCTCGTCGGTGTCGGCGAGGAACAGGGCGTAGTCGGCCTCGCGGGCCCGCGCCTGGATGCCCTTGACGACGCCGGGGAAGAACGGGTTCCCGAGATCCGGCACGATGAGCCCGAGGTTGGCGGTGCGCCCGGTGATCAGCCCGCGGGCCGCGCGGTTGGGGGAGTAGCCGAGCTCGGCCGCCGAGCGCCGGACCCGCTCGCACGTCTCGTCGCGGACCAGGTTCGGCGTCGAGAGGGCGCGGCACACGGTGGACGGCGACACCCCGGCCGCCCGGGCCACATCCTTGATCGTTATCGCCATCGATGCCTCCGCGACGTCCAGAAGGGACTCGGCACGCTGCGGAGAGTGTGAAATCCATTGCGGATAGTTGTCAATAGATGACGGTCCATTGGCCGTGACGTTTCAGGATGCGCCTGAAATCGTTTGCGCAACGGCACCAGTGCGCCCAGGACTGACAACAGACACACAGCCGGCGTACATCGGCAACCCAGGCTGGCGGTGGAGGGTGGGTGGGTGGGTAGGTAGCCGACGAGCGAGGACCTGGGGGACGCGCAATGCTGCTGGAGCTGAACCTCAACGAGACGAATCGTACATTCATCCCGAACTCCACGACCGTGCCGCTGCCGGACCTGAACTCGCCCCGCTGCAACCCGGTCGTCGCCGTGCTCGGATATCAGGGCCGGGTCGCCGGGCTGTCCCGGCACCTGCCGCCCGGCTGGCTGGTGCGCCACCCCGGCAGCCTGGACGGCGCACGCGACGCACAGATCGTGCTCGTCAGCGGCGCCACCGTGCAGGATGTCGGCGCCGCGCGTGCCGCGCTGCCCGCCCGGATCCCGATCGTCGCGCTCGTCGACGACGCGGCCGCGGTCGACCTGGTCACCGGGGTGCTGACCGCCGGCGCCGACGCCTGCGTCCGGGGCGGTCCGCCGGCGCTGCTCGCCGGCCACCTGGTCGCCTGCCGGCGCCGGCAGCAGGCCGAAGGCCGCAACGACCAGGGCGCCGACCCCTGGAACAACGTGCAGAACCGGCAGCCCCGGCCCTGAGCGGGACTCTGTTGCGGATTCGCCAACGGAGTCCCTGAGCGGGCCGGGGCGCGAGGCTCCTGCCACGAACCTGCCTGGGTTTCCGCCGCGGCTGAAATCAGCCGACAGGCGCCGCGCTCGTCGTCGGCGCCAGCGCGCGGCAGGCCTCGGCGGCCTTGCGGAACGCCGGGTCGGCGGTCGCCGGC
>NZ_JBEZXZ010000067.1:0-33027 GCF_040638275.1 Actinoplanes sp. NPDC026623
CTCGGGCCGCCGGCAACACCTTCGCGGGCCGGCCCCGGCCGGTGCACGGGTCCCGGCCGACCTCCGGCGCGGGCGCCGGCGGCGACGACCAGTCCGAGCGCGGGCTGCGCGGCCTCGTCGGGTCGGGTTCGTCACAGGTCAGCGTCGGCGCGGCGCTGCGCGCCCGGGACGCGGCCCGGCCCACCCCGGAGGACCTGGCCGAGGCCGACGCCGGGCTGCCGATCGTGCGGCGCAACTGGATGCCGCGCGAGGACCTGCCGCGCAACCGGTAGGGCTCAGCTCTGCGGCAGCGGCGGCAGCTCGCGGGTGCGCTCGTACTCGGCGAGCTGGCCGATGCGGCGGGCGTGCCGCTCGCTGCCCGAGAACGGCGTGCTCAGGAAACCCTCGGCCATCGCGGTGGCCTGGTCCAGGGTGTGCTGGCGCCCGCCTATGGCGAGCACGTTCGAGTCGTTGTGCTGGCGGGCCAGCCGGGCGATCTCGACGTTCCACGCCAGCGCCGAGCGGACCCCGGCGATCTTGTTCGCGGCGATCTGCTCGCCGTTGCCGGAGCCGCCGATGACGATGCCCAGGCTGCCCTCGTCGGCGACCACCCGGGCGCCGGTGTTCAGGCAGAACGCCGGATAGTCGTCCTCCGGGTCGTAGGCGTGCGGGCCCACGTCCACGACGTCGTAGCCCTGCTTGCCGAGGTGGTTCACCAGGTGCATCTTCAGCTCGTAGCCGGCGTGATCGGAACCCAGGTAGACGCGCATGACCCGCAGTCTTTCAAACCCCGATCAGAACGTCAGCGCGGCCCGCAGGCTCGCCGCGATCTGGTCGGCGGCGGCCCGTGCGGCGTCGAAGAACGCGAGCTTGCGGGCGAAGCCGTGGTTGACGCCCGCGTACCGGACGTGCACCACCCGGACACCCGCCGCCAGCAGCGCGTCCGCGTAGTCGGCGCCCTCGTCGCGCAGCACGTCGTACTCCGCCGTCAGCAGCAGCGTCGGCGGCATCCCGGCCAGGTCCGCGACCGCCAGCGGCGCCACGTCGGGGCCGAAGCGCGCCGCCGGATCCGGCACGAACGTCTCCCAGGCCAGCCGCATCGACTCGCGGTCCAGGCCGTAGCCGCCGACCTCGTCGTAGGACTCGGATGCCGTCATCGGGTCGATGGCCGGGTAGATCAGCACCTGGTAGTCGAGCGGGGTCGCGGCGTCGCGCTGGCGCCGGGCGGCGACGGTGGCGAGCTGCCCGCCCGCGCTGTCGCCCCCGATCGCCAGCCGGGACGGGTCGACGCCGAGGCTCGCGCCCTCCTTGCGGACCCAGGCCAGCACGGTCTCCACGTCGTCGAGGGCGGCCGGGAAGACGTGCTCCGGCGCGAGCCGGTAGCCGACCGACAGCACGGCGCAGCCCGAGCGGTCCGCGATGCGCCGGCAGAGCCGGTCCACCGTATCGATGCTGCCGTAACACCAGCCGCCGCCGTGCACGTAGACGAAGACGGGAGCGCCGACGCCGGCCGCGTAGAGCCGGCAGGGCACGCCGCCGGCGTCCACGTCGACCACCACGGGCAGCGGGATCGCCGGGCCGCACTCGACCTCGTTGGACTCCTCCATCGCCGCGCGGGCGGCGACGAGCTGCTCGTAGGGGTCCGCCGCGATGACCTCTGCGCTGGGGCGGCGCCTGGTCGCCAGCGCCGCCTCCACCTGCGGATGTAGGGCCATTTTTCCTTCCCGGGTGGCGGGCGGGGCGGTCGGAGGGATCAGGAGAGCTGGGCCAGGACCAGGCCGCCGCGGGCCTTCGGCGTGAACCAGGTGCTCTTGCGGGGCAGCTTCTGCCGGGCGAGGTTCACCGCGACGAAGTCGTCGACGGTGACCGGCGCGATCAGGACGGCCAGCTCGGAGCGGCCCGCGTCGACCTCGCCGCGCAGCCACTGCGCCGGGTAGTCGCCGCCGATGTAGGACACCCGCTTGTCGCCCGGGTCGAGCCCGAGCACGTCGCCGAGCAGGATCCGCTCGACCAGGGCGTGGTCGAGGTTCTCCACCGGGCTGTCACCCTCGGCCCGCGGCAGCACGACGGAGAACGAGCGGCCCCCTGCGTACAGCTCGACGGTGCCCTTGGCCGGGATCGCCGCGGGGCGCGGCAGCTCCTCGACCCGGGCGCCGGCCGCGGCGAGGCGCTCGACGAAGTCGGCGACCGGCAGCTCGCTGATCAGGCGGTTGTAGGGCTGGAGCGCGACGGAACCGGGCGTGGTCACGACGGCCAGGAAGCGCGGCAGGCCGCCGGTCTGCGCGGCCAGGCTGCGGTGGTTGCCGTCGGCGACGACCAGCTCGCCGCCGCCCGCGAGCGCGGTGAGCTCGTCCTGCAGCGGGCCGGCGGAAATCACCCAGATGGCGTGGGTCCGGCCGCTCTGGTCGGTATCGGTCGCGGCGGGCGCCCCCGCGGCGTCGGTGGCCGCGGCGAGCGCCGCGTGCAACTCGTCACCCTTGCCGGTCTGCAGCAGCAGCACCGGCGAGAGCAGCGTCTGCAGCGACTCGGCCAGGGCCACGCGCTCGCGCACCTTGGCGATGAACACGTCCTCGTTGCGGATGACCAGGCCCGGCTCGTCGGCGCTGGTGGAGATCTGGTCGGTGTCGACCATCGACCACAGTCCGTAGGCGGCGGGCTCGCCGGGTGCGGTGATCCGGTAGAGGACGACCACGTCCTCCGCGGACGAGTAGCTGCCCGCGGCCTTCTCAAGCGCGAGGCGGGCGGCGGCCTCGGCGAGGCAGTCGCCGAACGCCTTGCCCACGGAGTCCGGCGCCCGGTGGGGCATCTCGATGGCGAGCGCGCTGTGCGGGTTCGCGGCGATGATGTCGGTGATCTCGGCATCGTCGGCGAACTCGTCGTAATTCTGCGCGCCGGTGCCGCCAGTGGTGATCCAGGCCCGGCTGACCGGGTGCACGACCGTCATGCCAGCGAACCTACCGCCGTGGCATGACGGCCGTGCGCACACCCCGGGGTCGTCTCACTGCTGCGAGCGGCGCCGGTGCCGGCCGTGCTTCGGCGTCGACGGCGCGCCGTCGCGCAGCTTGGCCTGCTTCGCCCGGCGCCGGGCCGAGACCGGCTCCGGCGTCTCTACCAGGGGAAAGCTGGACACGGTGACGGGCGGCGCCACCATCGCGGCGACGCCGGCGGGCAGGTTCGGGCAGAAGCTGGCCCAGACTCCGCGATGTACCGCGATGGTGGACGTGGCGATGCTGTCGGACTCGGCCATCAGAGCCTCCGGTCGGATGTGGTTCTCGCCTCACCCAACGACCCGCCGGAGACTCAGGTGGCGCATCAGTCGAAGATCGGACCCAGATCGCGGCTGCGCTTGAGTTCGTAGAAGCCCGGCGTGGCGGCGACCAGCAGGACGCCGTCCCAGAGCCGGCCCGCCGCCTCGCCCTTCGGAGCGGGCGTCACGACCGGGCCGAAGAAGGCGACCTTCTCACCCTCGACCGGGCCGGGCGCGTGGATGACCGGCGTGCCGACATCGGTGCCGACCGGCTTCATGCCCGCGTTGTGGCTGGCCCGCAGCGCGTCGTCCCGGGCGTCGCTGCTGGCCGCCTCGGCCAGCGCCGGGTCGAGCCCGACCTCGGTGAGCGCCTCGGTGTAGAGCTTCTCGTCCAGCTCGTATTTCTGCAGGTGGATGCGGGTGCCCAGGGCCGTGTAGAGGTCGCGCAGGACCTCCGGGCCGTTGGCCTCGGCGGCGGCGATGCAGACCCGGACCGGGCCCCAGCCCTTGGCCATCAGGTCCTGATACTGCTCGGGCAGTTCGCGGCCCGAGTTGAGCACCGAGAGGCTCATCACATTGAAGGTGATGTCGACGGGGCGGACCTTCTCGACCTCCAGCAGCCAGCGGGAGGTAATCCAGGCCCAGGGACATAGGGGGTCGAACCACATATCGACCGCGGCGCGTTCACTCATGTCTCTGATCCTCCCTCGCTGCGCGCGGAACCGGCGGTGACGTGCGCCACGCGACGACCACATATGGTGACGTGGAAAGCTCTAGGTCGGGGCGATGAAGCTTGGACCAGCATTGAGGAGAGTGAAGTGGCCGGAGTTCGTAACCTGACCCAGGTCGAGGCCGCCGCGCGGGCCCGCCTGCTCGAGGTGACGGGGTACGACATCGCCGTGGACCTGACCGACGGGCGCGGTGGGCCCGGTTCGGGCACGTTCCGCACGACGACCCGGGTCGACTTCCGCTGCACCGAACCCGGGGCGACGACGTTCATCGAGGTCGCGGCGGCGAGCGTCGCGTCCGCGACGCTCAACGGCGCACCCGTCGACCTGTCCGGCTGGTCGGCCGAGGACGGCCTGACCCTGACCGGCCTGGCGGCGGAGAACACGCTGGTGGTCGACGCCTCCTTCGCCTATTCGGCGAGCGGGCAGGGCATGCAGCGCACCGAGGACCCGGTCGACAAGGAGATCTACCTCTACAGCCAGTTCGAGACGGCGGACGCGCAGCGCGTCTACGCCGCCTTCGACCAGCCCGACCTGAAGAGCGTCTTCACCTGGCACGCCACGGTGCCGGGGCACTGGAAGGTCGTCTCGAACATGCCGGTGGACGACACCGTCCCGGCCGAGGCGGGTGCGAAGACTGTCCACTTCCAGACGTCGCCGCGGATGAGCACCTACATCACCGCGCTGTGCGCGGGGCCCTACCACGAGCTGCGCGACAGCCACGACGGCATCGACCTGGGCGTCTACTGCCGGGCCTCGATGGCGCAGTACCTCGACCCGGACGACCTGTTCCTGATCACCAAGCAGGGCTTCGACTTCTTCCACGAGCAGTTCGGCATGCGCTACCCGCTGCCGAAGTACGACCAGCTCTGGGTGCCCGACTTCAACGCCGGCGCGATGGAGAACTTCGGCTGCGTCACGCACGCCGAGGCGCACTACATCTTCCGCTCGCAGGTCACCGACTACGAGTACGAGCAGCGCGCCAACACGATCCTGCACGAGCTGGCGCACATGTGGTTCGGCGACCTGGTCACCATGCGCTGGTGGAACGACCTGTGGCTCAACGAGTCGTTCGCCGAGTGGGCGAGCCACTGGTGCAACACGACCGCGACCCGGTTCACCGACGCGTGGTCGACGTTCCTGTCGGTGCGCAAGGCGTGGGGCTACCGCCAGGACCAGCTCTCCTCGACGCACCCGGTCTACTGCGAGATGCCCGACCTGGAGGCCGTCGAGGTCAACTTCGACGGCATCACCTACGCCAAGGGCGCGAGCGTCATCAAGCAGCTCGTCGCGTACGTGGGGCTGGACTCGTTCCTCGCCGGGCTGCGGGCGTACTTCCAGCGGCACGCGTGGGGCAACGCCACCTTCGACGACCTGCTGACCGAGCTGGAGACGGCGTCGGGCCGCGAGTTGCGCAAGTTCGCCGCGCAGTGGCTCGAGACGGCACAGGTCAACACGCTGCGCCCGGTGGTGACGATCGGTGCCGACGGCACGTACTCCAGCGTGGTCGTGCGCCAGGAGGCGCCGGCGGCGTACCCGACGCTGCGCACCCACCGCATCGGCGTCGGCCTCTACGACCTCGACGGCGACCGCCTGGTCCGCCGGGACCTGCTCGAGATCGACGTGACCGGCGAGCAGACCGAGATCCCCGCGCTGACCGGCGTCCGGGCCGCCGACGTGCTGCTGGTCAACGACGACGACCTGACCTACGCGAAGCTGCGCCTCGACGACCGTTCCATGGCGACTGTCGTGCAGCACATCGACGGCTTCGAGTCGTCGCTGCCGAGGGCGTTGTGCTGGGCCGCGGCCTGGGACCAGCTGCGCGACGCCGAGCTGGCGGCGCGCGACTACATCGCCCTGGTCCGCGCCGGCCTGCCGCTGGAGCGCGACATCAACCTGACGACGGCGACGCTGCGCCAGGCCGCCACCACCCTGACGATGTACGCGGACCCGCAGTGGGCGCCGACCGGCTGGGCGCAGCTCGCCGAGACCGCCCGGACCACCCTCGCGGCGACCGAGCCGGGCAGCGGCTTCCAGCTCGCCTGGGCGCGCGCCTACCTCAACGCGGCACGCGGCGACGAGGACCTGGCGGTCCTGCGGGGCTGGCTGAGCGGGACCGGCGTCCCGGCGGGCCTGACCATCGACACCGAGCTGCGCTGGTCGATCCTCGAGGCGCTGGCCGCGAAGGGCGCGGCGAGCGAGGCGGAGATCGACGAGGAGCTGGCGTCGGACCTGACCGCCAGCGGCGAGCGGGAGGCCGCCCTGGCCCGCGCCCTGCTGCCCGACCCGGAGAACAAGGCCCGGGTCTGGGCCCAGCTCACCGGCGAGGAGAAGCTGCCGAACTGGCTCAGCCGCTCGCTGCTGCAGGGCTTCCAGGCGTCCACGCAGGTGGAGCTGACCGCGCCGTTCGCCCCGAAGTTCTTCGAGGCCATCGACGGCGTCTGGGCCCGTTCCGACAGCGAGCCGGCCCAGGAGTTCGCGATGCTGGCCTACCCGGCATACCAGGTGAGCGAGGAGACGGTCGCGTTGACCGACGCCTGGCTCGCCGCCGACGGGCACTCGCCGTCGCTGCGCCGGCTGGTCGCCGAGGGCCGGGACGGCGTGCTGCGGGCGCTGAAGGCGCGGGCGAAGGACGCGAGCGCGGACTGACTGTTTTCGCGGGTCGTGAGTGAAGGAATTACTTGCGACCCGCGAAACTTACGGGGGCGAAACCCACCGGCAACAACTCAGCGTGAGTACTCTGACACTCCACGCTGATGGAGGTGTCCGGTGACTATCGGTGCGAAGCCACTCGTGCGCTGGACCGCCCCCGAAGGACAGTGGACCGAGCCGGACCTGCACCTCTTCCCGCAGGATGGGCACCGTTACGAGATCGTCGACGGCAGTCTGCACGTAACCCCGCCCCTGCACGGCGCGCACGAGGACGTGGTCCTGGCCCTGGTGACGGTGCTGCGCGATGCCGCACCGAGCGGCTGGTGGGTCTGCGCCCGGCTCGGCGTCGCGGTCGGCGCCAGCAACCTGGTCCCGGACGTGGCCGTGCTGCGGCCGCGCTCCTCGGGCGCGATCTGGGCCGACCCCGCCGACGTCGCGCTGGTGGTCGAGGTGGAGACCGACACCAGCCGCCGCTACGACCGCCTGCTCAAGCCGGCCCTGTACGCGGACGCGCGCATCGAGACGTACTGGCGGGTCGAGCCGCAGGAGTCGCCGGTGCTGCACACGTACCGCCTGGGTCCGGACGGCTATGTCCACCAGAAAACGCTGCAGGGCGCCGACCTGATGAAGGTCGACGCCCCGTTCCCGGTGCTACTGGCCCCGTCCGCGTGGCTTTAGTGCCGGCCGGCGTGTGACGCCAGCTGGTCGAGCCCGGCCAGCACGCCACCGGCGAGGTCCCCGCCGGCGAACGCCGCGGCCATCGAGAGCGCGGCCAGTTTCGAGTCGCGGTCGGAGATGCGCTTGCGCGCCTCCGGCCCCGTGACGATCTCCAGGAGCCGCTGGTTGGGCGAGACCGCCACCAGCACCGCCTGCGCGGAGCCGTCCAGCTGACGGTGCAGCTGCTCGGCGTGTTCGCGGGTCGGCTCCTCGAGGTCACCGATGTAGACGCTGAACGTCAGGCCGGTCGACTGATCGGCGATCCGCAGCGCGTCGTCGAGCCGGAGCAGCTGACGGGTCGTGAACGGCCCGTCGAGCGCGTCGATGCCGGCCGGCGTCATCGTCAGCTCGGGATGCGCGGTCAGGGTCGGGCCGCCGGGGTGGTCGAGCGCGGTCAGCGGCTGCTCGTTGCTGGCCGCCGTCAGGGCCTGGCTCTCACCAACGGTCACTTGCGCCTCCTGTCGGGCCGGGCCGCACCGGAGCGCCGGAGGAGTCCTCGATGACTCCGGCCGCAAGCGCCGGACGGGTCCCCGGGGTGGTCACCTGTGCGGGCGACGCTAGAAACCAGATCGGCCTGAACTCGTAGGGCCGACCAGGGCGGTAACGGCGGGCCGGGCGGTGCCGGCTGCCGCCGGCCGCGCCGAACGTCGCAATCACCGCGATGATCGTCAATGGAATGATCACGAAGACAAGAATGGTGCTGAATTTCGACAACCTCAACGCCCCCAGGCGTCAAAAGGAACCGGGCCAATTCACTGCGTTCCCAGTGATCCGAACGCTAATCACGGTAGCGGAGTGTGGGCCGTCACGGACCGCCGGGTGTCAACACCCCCGAAGTGGGATCACCGCACCTACGCAAAAACGCCGCGCAGATGCGAAAATCACCCACACGCGCCGTCCGCGAGGTTTCCACCGCGGACGGCAGGAGGGGGAGGTCATGCGCACGTCCGTCCCGGCCGCGATTGCGGCGCTCGCCCTGGCCTTGCCCGTCGTCCTGTTAGAGCAGTCTCCCGCCCTGGCGGCGAGCGTCTTCGTGGAGACCAATCCGAGCACGGTGCCCTCCGGCGACGAGCTCGCGATCCGCGCGAGCTGCGACGACAACCTGAAACCGGCGACGGTGACGGTGGAACCGATCGGCACGATCACGGTGTCGCCGAGCTACGGCTTCCTCACCGCCACGACGCGCGTCCCGCCCGCGACCGATCCGGGAGATTACCCCGTACGGCTGAAGTGCCCGGACGGGAAGACGGCGGAGAGCACCTTGCACGTGGTGGTGAAGGTGGAACCGGCCCACGGCCCGGCGACGGGCGGCGGCGGCACCGCGCCGGGCTCCTCGGCGCCGACGATCATCGGCGGCGGCCTGGTCGCGATGGCGGCCGGCGTGGCACTCGGCGTGGTGGCCGTCCGGCGCCGCCGCCTCGGCTGAGGCGCGCCCGATGGCCCGCCCGGTGGTGTCCCAGTCGGCGACACCCGGCCCGCGCATGCCCGAATCCGTGCTCCGGCGCCGCCCGGCCGAGGTGGTGCCCCCGCCCCGGCCCGCGCCGCCCCGGCCCCCACCGGCCCGGCCGCCGCGCCCCCCGGGCCGCGTCCGGCTGCCGGTACCGGGCCCGCAGCGCGGTCGCCGCCAGGTGCCGCTGGGCCTGGTGGCGGTGATTCTGGTCTTCGTCGGCCTGTTCACCGTGGCCCTGGGCCTGGGCTCGGCGACCGGCTTCAACCTGCGCGACTTCTTCAAGGGCCCGGACCAGCCGCCGCCGCGGGCCTTCCCGGTGTTGAGCCCCAGCGCCCCCGAGCGGCTGACCATCCCGGCGATCAAGGTGGCGGCGCCGATCCTGCACGTCGGCTGGGCCGAGGACGGCTCGGTCGGCACGCCGCCGCTGAAGCGGCACAACGAGGTGGGCTGGTTCGACAAGGGCCCGACGCCGGGGCAGTTCGGTCCGGCGCTGATCGTCGGCCACGCGGACACCAGGACGGGCCCGTCGGTCTTCCACGACCTGGGCAGGCTGAAGCCGGGTCAGAAGATCGAGATCCTGCGCGAGGACCACCGGGTGGCGATCTTCCGGATCAACTCGGTGGAGCATTTCAACAAGGCGAAGCTCCCGATCAAGCGCGTCTACGGCGACTACAGCAGGCCCTCGCTGCGCCTGATGACGTGCGGCGGCACCTGGCTCGGCGGCGAGCGGGGCTACAGCGACAACGTCGTCGTGTTCGCCAGCCTGACGGACGCGCGGGAACCCTAAGCGGCCTCGGCGATGGGCTTGGGCAGGTCAAGCCAGTCGGCCCAGCGGGGGTCCGGGGTCCGGTGGCCCAGCACCCGCCAGGCGACGCCCCGGGGTGCCGCCGGCGCCGCGTGCAGGCGCCAGCCCAGCTCGGCGGGCGTCTTGTCGCCCTTGCTGTGGTTGCACTTCGCGCAGGCCGCCACGACGTTCTCCCAGGCGTGCAGCCCGCCCCGGCTGCGGGGGAAGACGTGGTCGATCGTCTCGGCCGAGCCGCGGCAGTAGGCGCAGCGGCCGCCGTCGCGGGCGAAGATCGCCCGGCGGGACAGGCCGACGTGTGTGCGGTACGGAACCTTCACGTACCTGGTCAGGCGCACCACCGACGGGACCGGGAGCGCCTGCCGCGCACTGTGCAGGATGCCGTCTCCGTCGGAGACGCATTCCGCCTTGGTGGTCAGCACCAGGATGGTCGCCCGACGCACCGACACGACGCACAGCGGCTCGTAGGTGGCGTTCAATACCAACGCGGAGGAGCCGACCGTGGGTCGTATGTCAGGCATCGCGATCACCCTTCGGTGTAGGTGCTTGCAACCGCTCCCGTGTGCTTGTGGTCATAGGTCGAGCGCCGGATCTACCGGTGCTCGTGCGCCAATAGTCCCTGATGAATGACGAATTGGCGAGCAGAATCTGCGGTCGGCCGGTAAACGTCTGAGGTCTCGCGGGCAGATGACCAGCTACAGCCTGGCCGCTCGGCCCGGTAGGTTAAGCCCCCGTGATTCCGCTAGCCCCCGTACCCACCCCGTCCGGCTCGCCGGTGCCGTTCTTCAGCGGCACGGCCGACGTCTCCGAGTCCTGCAATGCCGACGCGCTCTGCAAGTGGGTCTACGACGAGACCCAGATCCAGTGGCTCGCCAACGGCAGCTACGTGCTGATCCTCAAACCCATGCGGATCATCCTGATCATCCTGATCGCGATCCTGGTCCGGTGGCTGCTGCGCCGGGCCATCCAGCGGCTGACCGCGTCCACGTCGCGGGCCGCGATGCCGGCCCTGCTCAAGCCGCTGCGGGAGCGCACCGACAAGAACGAGGCGGCCGCGAACACCTTCATCCCCGAGCGACGGCGGCAGCGGGCCGAGGCGATCGGGTCGGTGTTGTCCAGCTTCGTCACAGCCGTCGTCTTCACCATAGCCACCCTGCTGGTCCTGGCTGAGCTCGGTTTCAATCTCGGCCCGCTGCTGGCCAGCGCCGGCATCGTCGGCGTCGCGGTCGGCTTCGGCGCGCAGAGCCTGGTCAAGGACCTGATCGCCGGCCTCTTCATGCTCCTGGAGGACCAGTACGGCGTCGGTGACTCGGTCGACCTGGGCGACGCCCTCGGCGTCGTCGAGACGGTCGGCCTGCGGGTCACCACCGTCCGGGACATGCGTGGCGTGCTCTGGTATGTCCGCAACGGCGAGATCGTCCGGGTCGGCAACAAGAGCCAGGGCTGGGCCATGGCGGTCATCGACATCCCGATCGGCTTCGTCAACTCGGAGGAGGCGACCGCGGTGCTGCGCGAGGCCGCGCTCGCCATGGCCGAGGAGCCGGAACACTCGACCGAGTTCCTCGAGCCGCCGGAGGTCATCGGCGTGGACCAGCTGACCGTGGACGGCGCGATCATCCGGACGATCGCCAAGACCACGGCCGAGGGCCACGTCCAGCTCCAGCGGGACTTGCGCCGCCGGCTCACCGAGGCCCTGGAGGCCGCCGGGATCGCCGAACGGATCGCCGTCTCGCGGATGTTGCCCCGTTCCGCGGTACCTCCGGTGTATCACCAAGACTCGCCGGACGCTTCTGGCACGCCTGGAGGTGCTACCTGAGCTGCCGAGACGGCATGATGGGGGATGTCCGACCTCGACCGAATGGCCGACATTCCCCCCGTACGCCCTAGCCAGGACTCGGACGATCGGGCAGAATCTCGCAAAGAGCATCTGCACATGCAGCGTCACGTTCGCGCAGGCTCCGAATCCGGAGAAACCGGGCGACGTGACCGGCAGCCGTCGGCGATCCCGCCGGCCGTCGCGATCGATGGAGGGCCCTGGTGTCGGACGACCGACCCGCCGCGCGACCGGCCGACCTGGCCGGCGGCGCGACGGAGCCGGAGCGCCTCGTGACCTTCCGGGACGTCTTCGCCGTCCAGGAATATCGCGCGCTCTACATCTCGCTGGTCGTGAGCTGGATGGGCGACTATCTCGCCCGCGCCGCGATCGTCGTGCTGGTCTACCAGCAGACCCAGTCCGTGCTGCTCTCCGCGGTGTCGTTCGCGGTGAGCTATGTGCCGTGGATCGTCGGCGGCCCGGTGCTGGCGGCGCTCGCGGACCGCTACCCCTACCGCCGCGTCCTGATCGTCGCCGACCTGGCCCGGGCCGTCCCGATCGCGCTGATCGCGCTGCCCGGGATGAACGTCTACGTCATCCTCGTGCTGCTGTTCGTGGCGATGCTCGGCGCCCCGCCCACCCAGGCGGCGCGCTCCGCCCTGCTGCCGCTGATCCTGGACCGCCGCAAGGTCGTCACCGGCCTGGCCGTCAACGCCTCGACCTCGCAGGCCACCCAGGTCATCGGCTACCTGGCCGGCGCCACGCTCGCCGTCGCGATAAACCCCCGGCTGGGCATCGGGCTGGACGCGGTGTCCTTCGTCGTCTCCGCCGGCGTGATCGCGTGGGGCATCCGGTCGCGGCCCGCGGCCCACGACCGTGCCACCCGCCGGCACCTGCTGCGGGAGACCGGCGAGGGGTTCCGGCTGGTCTTCGGCACGCCGCTGCTGCGCTCGATCGCCCTGATGGTCTTCTCCCTGACCACCTTCACGGTCCTGCCCGAGGGCCTGGCCGCCGGCTGGGCCGCGCTGTTCCACCACGATCCCTCCGCCCGCGGCTTCGACCAGGGCCTGATCATGGCCGCCGGCCCGATCGGCTTCATCATCGGCGGCCTCGGGGTCGGCCGCCTGGTCCGCCAGTCGCGGCGGCACCGGCTGATCAGGCCGCTCGCCGTGCTGACGCCGACGGCGCTGGCCCTGACCGCCCTCGCGCCGAACGCCGCGACCGTCGCCGCGCTCGTGGTGGTCTCCGGCATCGCCCAGGGCGGCCTGATGCCCACCCTCAACGGCGAGTTCGTGCTGGCCCTGCCGCACGGCTACCGCGCCCGGGCATACGGCGTCATGCAGGGCGGCATGCAGTTCACCCAGTGCTTCGCCGTGATCGCCACCGGCGCGCTGGCCCAGGTCTCGTCGATCCCGCTGGTCGTCGGGTTGTGGAGCATCGGCGGGGTGCTGCTGATGCTGGCCCTGGTCGCCTACCGGCCGCCGGAGACCGGGGAAGAGGACGCCCCGGCGATCCTCGCTCCGCCCGTGCCCGCAACGCGCGTCACACCGGATCGGGTTCGGCCCGGCGCTGCTGGCAAACTGGAGCGGTGAGCCCAGCAGACGAGCAACCGGAAGTCACCTTCTTCGAGGCCGTCGGCGGCGAGCCGACCTTCCGCCGGCTCGTCGACGCCTTCTACACCGGCGTCGCGCAGGATCCCCTGCTGCGCCCGATGTACCCCGAGGAGGACCTCGGCCCGGCCGCCGACCGCCTGACCCTGTTCCTGATGCAGTACTGGGGCGGCCCGGACACCTACTCCGCCAGTCGCGGCCACCCCCGGCTGCGGATGCGGCACGCGCCGTTCCGGGTCGGCCCGGCCGAGCGCGACGCGTGGCTGCTGCACATGCGCGTCGCGGTCGACTCGCTCGGCCTGCCCGAGCCGCACCGCACCGCCCTCTGGGACTACCTCGAGCGGGCCGCCTACTTCATGGTCAACACGATGGAGGCACATCCCGGGGGGCAGCCCACTCGTTGATCGGATTAACACCGCGAACGTCTCATCACAGACATCGTGGCCCGATCCCAGGAGTGAACGATGCGACGCCGCTTGCTCGCCGCTACCGCGTTGACCTGCGCCGCCCTGCTGGGGTCGGTGCCCGCCGCGGCCGATCCGGCTCAACCGGAGGTGGTCTCGGCCGACCCCGTCGACTTCACCCCGCACGTCCTCGACGGGACGGTCTGGGCCCTGGCCGTCGTGGGCGACACGGTCATCGTCGGCGGCAGCTTCACCAGGGTCCAGGACAGCGATCGCAGGACCACCTACCCCCGCAAGAACATCTTCGCGTACGGGCTGCGCGACGGGGTGGTGAGCTCCTTCGCTCCCCGGGTCGACGCGCCCGTCTACGCGCTCGCACCCGGCTCGACCGACACGGTCTACGTTGGCGGCTCCTTCAAGACCGTGAACAGCGTCGCCCAGCGCGGCCTCGCCCGCGTCTCGGTGCCGGACGGCGAGCGGGTGTCCGCCTTCGACGCGAAGATCAACTGGGGCGACGTCCGTACCCTGAACGCCCGGGGCGCCAAGCTCTACGCGGGCGGCACGTTCTCCTCGATCAACGGCGTCAACCGGGCCGGGCTGGCCCGCCTCGACGCGGGCACCGGGGCGGTCGACACCGCCTTCGACGCCAAGCTCTCCTCCCCCGGCCTGAGCCGGACCCGGGTCGAGCACTTCGACATCACCCCGGACGGCAGCCGGCTGGTCGCGGTGGGCGCGCTGCTCAGGGTCGGGTCGGTCAGCCGTACGCAGATCGCCATGTTCGACATCACCGGCGGCCCGGCGACCGTGACCAGCTGGTACACCGACGCGTACAAGCCGGCGTGCATGAAGGGCTTCGACACCTATCTGCGGCAGGTGAAGTTCTCGCCGGACGGCAGGTGGTTCGTCGTCGCCTCCACCGGCCGGGCCTCCTCGCCGACCAAGCTCTGCGACTCGGCCGCGCGCTTCGAGACGGGCGGCAACGGCAAGCACAACCCGACCTGGGTGCAGCGCACCGGCGGCGACTCGCTCTACGCGGTCGCGGTCACCGGCAGCGCCGTCTACGTCGGCGGGCACCAGCGATACATGGACAACCCGTACGGCAGCGACGCGAAGGGCCCGGGGCCGGGAGCGGTCAACCGGGTCGGCATCGGCGCGATCAACCCCAGCACCGGCCGGGCGCTGTCCTGGAACCCCGGACGGGACCGGGGCGTCGGCGTGCGGGCGTTCGAGGTCGTGGCGACCGGCCTGATCGTCGGCTCCGACACCGACAAGCTCGGCAAGGAATACCACGCCCGGATCGGGATGTTCCCGCTCCCCTGAGCCGGCACAGAAGCAAGGGGGCCCCGCTGCCGGGGCCCCCTTCTTCGACTCAGAGCAGCGCGCCCTCGTCGTGGAGCCAGTCGACGAAGGAGGTCGCCACGGCGGCACCACAGTCGAGCATCTCCGCCAGCAGCGCGTCGTGCGCGCCCGACGCGAGCGGCACCTGCAACTCGGCGTAGATGGGCAACTGGCCACGCTCGGTGGGATCGCCCACATAGGCCTTGCAGAAGCGGCGGGTGTGATTCCACTCGTTGACCACGCGATAGGCGCGGTCGGCCCAGTCGGGCGGGACGGTCGCGTGCGGACGGGCACGCATGACCAGGATCTCGTCGTCGGGCCCCTCGAGGGTGAACAGCACGGCGTGCCGTTCCCACATCGCCAGCAGGCTCCCGCCGCCGTCGGCGAGGAACCTTACGTCGAGCAGGTCGAGGGCCTTTCCGAGCCGCGCCAGGTCGACGGGGGCGACCTGGGCGGTTTCGTCGATCGCGGACAGGTCGACGGAAGACATCGAAGTGTGTCCCGGCTCACGCTGCGCCGGCACTCCGATGCGGACACTGCTCTGCAACGCCACCTCGCCGCCGGACTCGGGCTCGTCGCCTCCGGCCGACCCGGGACGCCATGACCACCACGGCATCGTTGTGCACCTCACTCCCCAGCAGGCCCTCCGCCGGACGTAGCGGTGGACCCCGGGGCGACGGTACCCGTACAGGTCGCGGAGGTCATCCCCTCAAAGGGAGGGCGCGACCGGAGGAACGATGCATCATCACCCTTTTGGGTGACCCCCTATAGGCATAACGGTCAATTCTTTGACCGGCTGTAGCCACGCGACTCCATATGGTGCGGAAAGTCCCACCCAGCGTCCGGCAACGCATACGCGTACGCATAGAGCGTCCTCATCGGCCGGACCGAGGAAGCCCATCCGCGTGCTCGCCTGAACGAGTCGCTGCGACACCTCGATCGGGCCGGCCTCGGGCGCGGCGACGACGAGCGCGACGTGATCGAGCAACGCGTCGCGGACCACGCGCTGACCCACCGCGCGGCCCGCGAGGCCGCCCGCGGTCACCTCGCGCAGCGTGCCCGCCGCCGCCTTCGCCAGCCGGCTCACCTCCGCGGTCGCCACCGACTCGACCACCGTGGACCGGGCCGGCGGCAGCGGCCAGCGCCAGTCGGAGTCGCGGCGGGCCGGCAGATCGAGGCTCCGCTCCGAGAGCCCGGCCAGCAGCGCGGCGGCCGACACGGTCGCGTCGCCGGGGCCGGGGCCGGCCACCTCGCGGGTGACCAGCACGCCCCAGGGCAGCAGCGCCCAGAGCGCGGTGCGCTCCCCCGACGACCGCAGCCGGACCGGCACCTGCCGGTCCAGCCGGACCAGCCGGGCCAGGAAGGCGCCGGCGTCCGCCACCCCGGTGATCCCGTGCGCGGTCATCCTCAGGCCTCCAGGTACGGCTCGAGGAAGTCGTGCTCCGGGCCGGTCAGCCGGCGCGGAAACTGCTCGGCCAGGTTGTAAGGCACGCAGACCGAGCTGGCCCGGCCCGCGAGCACGCCGCCGTCGAACAGCTCGTAGGAGACCGTGAAGCTCGCCGCCTTCAGCCGGGAGACCCACATCTCGATGCGGACGGCGTCGCCGTAGTCGACCGGGCGCAGGTAGTCGATCTCCTGCCGGGAGATGACGATGCCGTCCTCGAACGAGGTGAGGCCCTGCGCCCGCGCGCCGACGAAGAACATGGCGACGCGCGCCTCCTCGTAGAGGGTGAGGAAGCGCGCGTTGTTGACGTGGCCGTACGCGTCCATGTCGGACCAGCGCACGGCCACGTCGTAGATGAACCTAGTCACGCGTCAGCTTGCGGTAGGTGACGCGGTGCGGCCGGGCCGCGTCGGCACCCAGACGGTCGATCTTGTTCTTCTCGTACGCGTCGTAGTTGCCCTCGAACCAGAACCAGTTGTCCGGGTCCTCCTCGGTGCCCTCCCACGCGAGCATGTGGGTGGAGACCCGGTCCAGGAACATCCGGTCGTGGGAGATGACCACGGCGCAGCCCGGGAACTCCAGCAGCGCGTTCTCCAGGCTGGACAGCGTCTCGACGTCCAGGTCGTTCGTCGGCTCGTCGAGCAGGATCACGTTGCCGCCGATCTTGAGCGTCATCGCGAGGTTGAGCCGGTTGCGCTCGCCGCCGGAGAGCACCTTGACCGGCTTCTGCTGGTCGGGCCCCTTGAAGCCGAACGCCGCGACGTAAGCCCGGGACGGCATCTCGACCTTGCCGACCATCATGTGGTCGAGCCCGTCCGAGACGACCTCCCAGACGGTCTTCGTGCCGTCGAGGCCGGAGCGGTTCTGGTCGACGTAGGAAAGCTTGACCGTCTCGCCGACCCGCACCGAGCCCGAGTCCGGCTTCTCCAGCCCGACGATGGTCTTGAACAGCGTGGTCTTGCCGACGCCGTTCGGGCCGATGATGCCGACGATGCCGTTGCGCGGCAGCGAGAACGACAGCCGGTCGATGAGCACCCGGTCGTCGAAGCCCTTGACCAGGTCCTTCGACTCGATCACCGTGCTGCCCAGGCGCGGGCCCGGCGGGATCTGGATCTCCTCGAAGTCCAGCTTGCGGGTCTTCTCCGCCTCGTTGGCCATCTCCTCGTAGCGCTCGAGGCGCGCCTTGGACTTGGTCTGGCGGGCCTTCGCGTTGGAACGGACCCACTCGAGCTCGTCGGTGAGGCGCTTCTGCAGCTTCTGGTCCTTGCGGCCCTGCAACTGCAGGCGGGCGGCCTTCTTGTCCAGGTACGTCGAGTAGTTGCCCTCGTAGGGGAACGCGCGGCCCCGGTCGAGCTCGAGGATCCAGGTGGCGACGTTGTCGAGGAAGTAGCGGTCGTGCGTGATCGCGATGACCGTGCCGGCGTACTTCGCCAGGTGCTGCTCCAGCCACTGCACGCTCTCGGCGTCCAGGTGGTTGGTCGGCTCGTCGAGCAGCAGCAGGTCGGGCGCCTCGAGCAGCAGCTTGCACAGCGCGACGCGGCGGCGCTCACCACCGGAGAGCTGGGTGACGTCGGCGTCCGGCGGCGGGCAGCGCAGGGCGTCCATGGCGAGCTCGAGCTGGGAGTCGACGTCCCAGGCGTTGGAGTGGTCGAGCTCCTCCTGGAGCTTGCCCATCTCCTCCATGAGCTCGTCGGTGTAGTCGGTGGCCATCTGCTCGGCGATCTTGTTGAACCGCTCGAGCTTGGCCTTCGTCTCCGCGACGGCCTCCTCGATGTTGCCGAGGACGGTCTTGGTCTCGTTGAGCGGGGGCTCCTGGGCGAGCATGCCGACGGTGTAGCCCGGCATCAGGCGCGCGTCGCCGTTGCTCACGGTGTCCAGCCCGGCCATGATCTTCAACAGGCTGGACTTACCGGCGCCGTTGGGGCCGACCACACCGATCTTGACGCCGGGGAGGAAGTTCAGCGTCACATTGTCGAGCACGACCTTGTCGCCGTGCGCTTTGCGCGCCTTTTCCAGGACGTAGATGAACTGGGCCACGGTGCGGCCTACCTCCGTGATCGGGATTCCGGATTGCCGGACGAGAGGTCAATCTTTCCAGGTCGCTCGCCGGCCACCTACAACAACCCCGTCGGGCCGGGCGGGATTCCCCGGCGAGATCACTCCGGCGTGACGTCCCAGGTCTGCAGCTTGCCGTTCCGCACGATCTCCAGCCGCCGCTCGTTGACGGCGAAGGTGTTCCCGTCGTCGGCGGTGGCGTGGTAGCCGTCGTCCTCCTTGACGACATTCGGCAGGAACAGCGCGGTCTTCCCCTCGATCCACGTCTTCTCGTAGCCGCCCCGGTTGGCCTGGTAATACAGCCGCGCCGCCTCGTCCTGGCAGATCCACACCGTGGTGCCGGTGCTCTCCACCCGGACCCTTAGCACCTGGGTCAGGGTCACGTTGTAGCCCAGCCGGCGGGCAGTGTCGTGCATCTCAGGTGGGCACGCGATGGCGGAAGCGGCCGTCTCGGTGGGTACATAGCCGTTCGCGGGCCCCTCCGGCGCCCGTGGCGGCTTGTGGTGGGAGCCCAGCACCAGACCCGCCGACATCGCGATGATGCTCAGGAAAACGGTGGCGATGACCACAGGAAAGAACAGCGGCCGGCGCGGCGGTGGAAGATCATCGGACAGGCTCACCGGCCAAGGATGGCACCCTCCCGCCAGAGGCATTACCGCGCGGCTGGAAGGTGGCTGGGCACGCCCCAACCGGCTACGCACAGTAGGCTCGTGAGCGGGAACCCAGAACGACCCGGAGGTGCACTCAGCGTGGCCGAACGAAGTTCCTTTGTTGTGGTCGCCAACCGCCTGCCCGTCGACGAGGTCATGGTCGACGGCGAGCGGCAATGGCGTCCTAGCCCGGGCGGACTCGTCACCGCCCTGCATCCGGTGCTGGCCGAGCAGCGGGGCACGTGGATCGGATGGGCCGGCGGGGCCGGGGAGGCGCCCGAGCCGTTCGAGCTCGAGGGCATCAAGATTCATCCCGTGCCGCTGAGCTCCGAGGAGCTCGAGCGCTACTACGAGGGCCAGTCGAACGCGACGATCTGGCCGCTCTACCACGACGCCGTCGAGACGCCGGTCTACAAGCGCCGCTGGCGGGAGGCGTACCGGATCGTCAACCAGCGGTTCGCGCAGGCCGCCGCCGACGTGGCGGCCGAGGGCGCCACCGTCTGGGTGCAGGACTACCAGCTGCAACTGGTGCCGGCGATGCTCCGGGAGATGCGGCCCGACCTGCGGATCGGCTTCTTCCTGCACATCCCGTTCCCGCCGATCGAGCTCTTCATGCAGATGCCGTTCCGCGCCGAGATCCTGCGCGGGCTGCTGGGCGCGGACCTGGTCGGCTTCCAGCAGCGGCTGGCGGCGCAGAACTTCGTCCGGCTGGCCCGGCACCTGCTCGGCCTTCGCTACGAGGGCCAGTCGATCCAGGTCGACGGCCGCAAGGTCAAGGCCGGGGCGTTCCCGATCAGCATCGACACCGCGGACATGGAGCGGATGGCGGCCGACCCGGCCGTGCAGGCCCGCGCCAAGCAGATCCGCGCCGAGCTGGGCGACCCGGAGACGGTCATCCTCGGCGTCGACCGGCTGGACTACACCAAGGGCATCGAGCTGCGCCTCAAGGCGTTCCGTGAGCTGCTCGCCGACGGCAAGCTGACGGTGCCCGAGGCCGTGATGGTGCAGGTCGCGACGCCGAGCCGGGAGCGCGTCGAGCACTACCAGACGCTGCGGGTAAAGGTGGAGCGCGAGGTCGGCCGGATCAACGGCGAGTTCGGCCGGGTCGGCATGCCGGCGGTGCACTACCTGCACCAGTCATACAGCCGCACCGAGCTGGCCGCGCTCTACCTCGCCGCCGACGTCATGATGGTGACGCCGCTGCGCGACGGCATGAACCTGGTCGCCAAGGAGTATGTGGCCTGCCGGGGCCGTGGCGGCGGCGCGCTGGTGCTCAGCGAGTTCGCCGGCGCCGCGACCGAGCTGCGGCAGGCGTACCTCTGCAATCCGCACGACCCGGACGGCGTCAAGGACGCGCTGCTGCGCGCCGTCGGCGCCGAGTCGTCCGAGCTGAAGCGACGGATGCGCGTCATGCAGCGGCACCTGCGTACCCACGACGTCGCGGAGTGGGCGCGGACGTTCCTCAACGAGCTCGGCGTCATCGAAAAGGAGCCGGAGCCGGACCTGGAGCCGGAACCCCAGGCGGGCTAGCGGAAGAGACAGAAGGGATGGCCGTCCGGGTCGAGATAGACCCGGACGTCCTCCTGCGGCTGGAAGTCGGCCCTGGTGGCCCCGGCCTTCTCCGCGTGCGCGGCGGCCAGCTCCAGGTCCACGACGCGGATGTCGAGGTGGACGCTCATCTGCTGGTCGCCGGGGCCGGCGGGCCAGACCGGTCGCACGTAGCCGGGATCGGTCTGGAACGAGAGCCCCGGGCACCCGTTGGGCGCGCCCAGGGTGACCCACTCGGTCCCGTCCTGCACGACGTTCCAGCCCAGCAGCCGCTGATAGAACGCGGCGAGTTCTCTCGCGTCCGGGGAGTCGAGCACGATCCCGGACAATGTCATGTGCGGTCGCTCACTCATTCCTGTGACGTACCCAGCGCCCCGGCGACTATCCCAGCACCGTGACGACGTCTCCGACCACCACCACCGCGGGCGGCCGGATGCCCGCCTCCGCGGCGGCCGCCGCCACCTCTGCGAGCGTGCTGTGCAGCACCCGCTGCGAGTCGGTGGTGCCCTCCTGCACGATCGCGGCCGGAGTGTCGGCGGCCCGGCCCTCGGCGACCAGCCGGGCGGCGATCTTCGGCAGGTTCTTGAGGCCCATCAGGACGACCAGGGTGCCGCGGAGCCGGGCCAGCGCCGCCCAGTCGACCAGCGACTCGGCGCTCTCCGGCGGCACGTGCCCGGAGACGACGGTGAACTCGTGCGCCACCCCGCGATGGGTCACCGGGATGCCGGCCAGCGCCGGGGCGGCGATCGAGCTGGTCACGCCCGGCACCACCGTCACCGGCACGCCCGCCTTCGCGCACGCGACGACCTCCTCGCCGCCGCGGCCGAAGACGAACGGGTCGCCGCCCTTGAGCCGTACGACGAAGGCGCCGGCCAGGGCCCGCTCGACGATGATCCGGTTGATCTCCTCCTGCGCCACCGAGGCGCCGTAGGGGATCTTCGCCGCGTCGACCAGCTCGACGTCGGGGCGCAGCTCGTCCAGCAGCATGCCCGGGGCGAGCCGGTCGGCCACCACGACGTCGGCGCGGGCGAGCAGGCGCCGGCCCTTGACCGTGATGAGCTCCGGGTCGCCCGGCCCGCTGCCGACCAGCGCGACGTGCCCCTTGAGCGACTCCCGCTCCCGCGGCGGGGTGGCCTCCAGGGCGGCGGCGATCTGGTCGCGCACGGCCAGGGCGCGCTTGCGGTCGCCGCCGTCGGTCACCGCGACCGTGACCTGGTCGTGCCGGGTCACCGCGGGGGTCCAGGCGCTGGCCGCGGCGCGGTCGTCCGCGCGTACGCAGAACACGCCGCGCTGCTCGGCCGCCACGCTGACCTCGGCCGCCGCCTCCGGGTCGTCGACCGCCACCTGCACCAGCCAGGCGCCGTCCACGTCGGACGCCGTGAACCGCCGCTCCCGCCAGGTCAGCCGCCCGGCCTCCACGTGTGCCCGCAGCGCGGGAGTCAGCTCGGGGGCGACCACGTCGACCCGGGCACCGGCCGAGAGCAGGGCCGGCATCCGCCGGGTCGCCACCGCGCCACCGCCGACGACCAGTACCCGCCGGCCGTCCAGCTTCAACGCCAAGGGGTAGAGATTCACTTCTCCGAGACTCCCGCCGAGTCGAACGTGGCCACGTCGTGCAGCACCCGGACCGCGCCGGCGACGATCGGCAGGGCGAGCGCCGCGCCGGTGCCCTCGCCGAGCCGCAGGCCCAGGTCGAGCAGCGGGGTGAGGCCGAGGTGGGCGAGCGCGACAGTCGCGCCGGGCTCGGCCGACCGGTGCCCGGCGACCATCGCGACGACGGCGTCGGGGGCGAACGCGGCGGCCACCACCGCGGCGGAGCCGGCGATCACGCCGTCGACGATCACCGGAACCCGGCGCGCGGCGGCACCGAGGATGAAGCCGGCGAGCGCGGCGTGCTCGAGGCCGCCGACGGCGGCCAGCGTGGCGAGGGGCTCGGCGGGATCGGGCGCGTGCCGGTCGAGGGCGGCCTCGATCACGGCGATCTTGCGGGCGTGGGTCTCGTCGTCGATGCCGGTGCCTCGGCCGGTGACCACGGCCGGGTCCGCGCCGGTGAACGCGGCGATCAGGGCCGCCGCCGGGGTCGTGTTGGCGATGCCCATGTCCCCGGTGAGCAGGCACTTAGCCCCGCCGTCGATCAGCGCGCCGGCCACCGAGATGCCCACCTCGAGTGCCGCGCGGGCCTCGTCGGTGGTCATCGCCGGCTCGGCGCTCAGGTCGCGGGTGCCGCGCCGGACGTTCGCGTCGAGCAGGTTGTCGCCGCCGTGCAGCGGGATCGCGACGCCCACGTCCACCACCATCAGCGAGGCGCCGACCTGACGGGCGAAGGCGTTGATCACCGCGCCGCCGGCCACGAAGTTGGCCACCATCTGCGCGGTGACCTCCTGCGGCCAGGGCGTGACGCCCTGGGCGTGCACGCCGTGGTCCCCGGCGAAGACCGCGATCGCCGCCGGCTCCGGCAGCGGGGGCGGGCAGGCGCCGGACAGCCCGGCCAGGCGGACGGACACGTCCTCGAGGAGGCCCAGCGAGCCCGCCGGCTTGGTCAGGCGGGCCTGCAGGTCGCGGGCGGCGGACATGGCCTGCTCGTCGGCGGGCGCGATCGCGGCGAGGGTGGTCTCCAGGGTCACTGTCGCTCCTTCAGCACATCAACCAGTGTCGCGACAAACGCGTCTGTGGTGGCAGTGTCGCGCACCGCAATCCGCAGCCAGTCGGCGCCCAGCCCCGGGAAGGTGTCGCCGCGCCGCACCGCGTACCCGCGTTTGCGCAGTTCAAGGCGGACCTCGGCGGCACCCGCCACGCGCAGCGCGACGAACGCGCTGGCCGGCGTGCCCGCGACAGTGACGTCCGGCACGTCGGCGAGGCGGGCGACCAGATGGTCGCGTTCCCGGGCGAGTTCCGCCGCGATCCCGCGCTCCGCGGCGACGGCGACCGGCCCCGCGCAGGCCTCGGCCGCCGCGAGGGCCGGCGTCGAGACCGCCCAGAGCGGCTGCGCGGCGGCGAGCCGGGCCAGCAGGCCGGCCGGGCCGAGCACATAGCCGATCCGCAGCCCGGCCAGCCCCCAGGTCTTGGTGAGGCTGCGCAGCACGACCAGGCCGGGCACGTCGCGGCGCCCGGCGAGCGACTCGGGCTCGCCGGCCTGCCCCGGCCGGAACGTCGTGTCGGCGAACGCCTCGTCCACGACCAGCACCCGGCCCGGTCGGGCCAGCGCGGCGATGTCGGCGGCCGGGTGCAGCACCGACGTCGGGTTGGTTGGATTGCCGACGAAGACGAGGTCGGCGTCCGGCGGCACCAGGGCCGGGTCGAGCCGGAAGCCGTCGGCCTCGCGCAGCAGCACCCGGTCGACGGCGTGCCCGGCGTTGCGCAGCGCCGCCTCCGGCTCGGTGAACTGTGGATGCACCACGACCGGGCGCCGGGCGTCGCGCAGCGCCTGCGCGATCAGCACGAACGCCTGGGCCGCGCCGGCGGTGAGCAGCACCTCGCCGGGCTCGCGGCCGTGCCGCGCCGCGACGGCCGCGGTCGCCCGGGTGTGATCCGGGTACGCGGCCAGGTCCGCCAGCGCCGCGTGGATCGGGCCGGCCAGCCAGGGCGGCATCGGCTGGCGGCGCACGTTGACCGCGAGGTCGATCAGCCCGGGCGCGACCTCGGCGTCGCCGTGATGATGCAGATCACAATCATCGGCGCCGGCGGCGTCCACCCGTTCGGGTACGGCCGGTCCGGGGGCGGCGTCACCTTGAGGATGAAGATCCACGGAAGGGGTCACACAGCCCAGCATGCCGGACGTAGTCCGCCGGAATACTTCGGCCGTTCCGTCAGGACATGAGCGGTTTTGTCATACCTTCGAGAAGTGACGAAGAGCGGACTCGCCAAAGCTGGACGGATCACCCCGCTCGTCCGGGCCGGGCTCATCGCGGGGGTAGCGGTCGCCGCCCTGATCTTCCCCCTGGTCGCGCTCGCCGGTGCCGCCGCGAAGGACGGCGCCGACGCGCTGCAGAACATGCCCGAGGAGCTCATCGAGGTGCCCTCGGCGCAGACCACCTACGTGTACGCGAACGACGGCCGGACCCTGCTGACCACGTTCTACGAGGAGCACCGCCGTCCCGTCTCCATCACGGAGATGTCGCCGTACATCACCAAGGCCATCGTGGCGTCCGAGGACAGCCGCTTCTACGAGCACAACGGCGTCGACGCCAAGGGCGTCGCCCGGGCCTTCGTCGCGAACCAGCAGGCCGGCGGCGTCTCGCAGGGCGCCTCGACGCTGACCATGCAGTACGTGCGGATGGCGCTGCGCGACGGCGCCAGGACCCCGACCCAGGCCCTCAAGGCGACCGAGCAGACCACGGCGCGCAAACTGCGGGAGATGCGGCTCGCGCTCGAACTGGAGAAGCGGATCTCGAAGGCGGAGATCCTCGAGAAGTACCTCAACTCGGCGTACTTCGGGCACCGCGCGTACGGGATCTTCGCCGCCTCCGAGGTCTTCTTCTCCAAGGAGCCGAAGGAGCTGACGCTGACCGAGGCGGCCCTGCTCGCCGGGCTGGTCAAGGCGCCGTCCGCGTACGACCCGGCGACCAACGACCAGACCGCGGCGACCGAGCGGCGCGACTACGTCATCGACCAGATGGCCAAGATCGGCTCGATCACCCCGGCACAGGCGGCCGCGGCCAAGAAGACCAGGATCGAGCTGCACCTGACCACCCCGCCGAACGACTGCGTCTCGGTGCCGAGGAAGCACAACGACTGGGGCTTCTTCTGCGACTACCTGCGCAACTGGTGGATGGAGCAGCCCGCGTTCGGCAGGACCGCGCGGGAACGCCTGGAGAACCTGCGCCGCGGCGGCTACAAGGTCGTCACCAGCATCGACCCGGAGATCCAGCACTCGGCGATGAAGCACGTCCTGGACAAGGAGAAGCGGCGCAGCGTCTACGCGCACGGCGAGGTCGTCATCGAGCCCGGCACCGGCCGGATCAAGGCGATGGCGGTGAACCGCAAATACTCGCTGAGCCAGAAGAAGAACGGCGAGCACAGCGACCGCCGGAAGCGCCACCACATCAAGGGCAACTACCCGAACACGGTCAACCCCCTGCTCGGCGGTGGCGACATGGCGGGCTACCAGGCCGGATCGACCTTCAAGATCTTCACGATGCTGGCGGCGCTGGACGACGGCATGCCGCTGGACACGGCCTTCAACGCCCCGGAACGCTACGTGTCGAAATACATCACGGCGCCCGGCCCGGCGACCTGCGGACGGCACTGGTGCCCGAAGAACGCCAGCGCCTCGATGACCGGGCGGCAGAACATGTGGAGCGGCTTCGGCAAGTCCGTGAACACGTACTTCGTGCAGCTCGAACAGAAGGTCGGCGCCGAGAAGGCGGTCCGGATGGCGGAGCGGCTCGGCCTGAAGTGGCGCACCGAGATCGACCGGACCCTCGCGGGCCCGGACCACGCCAACGGCTGGGGCGCGTTCACGCTGGGCGTCAGCGACGTGACGCCGATCGAGATGGCGAACGTCTTCGCGACGCTGGCCGCCGAGGGCAAGTACTGCGAGCCGCTGCCCGTCCGCATGATCAACACCCGGGACGGCACCTCGCTGTCGTACCAGGGCAAGAAGGTCGCCGGGCCCCGCTGCCACCAGGCGGTGCGCCCGGAAGTGGCACAGGCCGCGACGGACGCGGCGCGCTGCGTGACGGGCTACGGCGCGGCAAAGGGCAGTTGCGGCGGGTGGGAGACCTCCCCCATGGTGCACGCGGTGATGAACCGGCCGGTGGCGGGCAAGAGCGGCACCACCGACAGCAACCGGAGCGCGTGGTTCTGCGGCTTCACCCCCCAGTTGGCGGCGGCGGCCTTCGTGGCGGACCCCGACAACCCGGACAACACGGTGGGCACCAGCCGGGGCACGATCTCGAAATTCACGGTGGCGCAGACGCTGAAGGACGCGCTCAAGGGTCAGCCCAAGCTGAAGTTCAACCCGCCGCCGGCCGAGATGGTCCACGGCCGATAGCTCAGTGCGCCTAGCTCAGTGCGCCTAGCTCAGTGCGCCTACCTCAGTGCGCCGACGAGATCGGCCGCCAATGCGGGTCGCGGCCGGCCAGGCCGACCGCCTGCTCGAGCAGATCGGCCTCGTCGCCAACCTCCACCGCCGGGCCGAACAGCCCGGGGGTGCCCTCCCGCGGTCCCTGGGACAGAAACTCGATCAACTGCTCCAGGATCCGCGGATCGGCGGCATATTCCTGGCCGGTGGCCCGGGCCAGGTCCCAGCCATGCATGATCAATTCGTTGATCGCGAACGAGCCGATGGCCGTCGCCGGCATGGTGACGCCGCCCGCCCGGGCCGTGCCCTCCCACGCCGCCGGCACCCGCCACGCGATCGCCAGCTCCTCGAGGACGACCGGAAGCCGGCTGCGCCAGTGTGACGACAGGTTGGCGGCGCAGGGCCGCGGCGGCGCGGAGTCGGTGCCGGACGCCTCGGTCTTCTGCGCGGCCTGCGTGAACGCCCAGGAGAGCCCCATCAGGTGATCGAGCAGATCCCCGACCGACCAGTCGGGGCAGGGGGTCGGAGAGCTCAGATGGTCGTCGGTGACGCCCAGCAGCAAGGCCCGGATCTTGCGGACCGGCGGGAAGAAATCCAGGGGGACACGATCGGCCACGGCGGTGCTCCCTTTCTCGCGGAACCCCCTCACCGTACGGCCGGGATGCGACAATCGCCGGACTCCGAGTGGGTCATCGCCGACTGCGCCGGCGCTTCGGCGCCCGCCGCCCGCCGCTCCCCGGGCCAGCCGTCCTCACCTGCGCAAACTCACTCAGACCTGCGGCGGGGTGAACGCCGAGCCTGCGCGCAGCCGCTCAGGCCTGCGGCAGGGTGAAAGCCTTCGCGCACGCGCTCAGGCCCGCGGCAGGGTGAACGCCGAGCCTGCGCGCACCCGCTCAGGCCTGCGGCAGGGTGATCGCCGACAGGGAGAGGGTCTTCTCGCCGGGATCGTCATCCTCCGGCTGGGCCGGCGCAGCGTTCGGCACGAGCCCCAGCGCCGCCGCGACCAGCCGGCGCGCGATCTCCGGCGCGCCCGCCCAATGCAGCCCCAGCTGCGACGCATGCACCTGCCGCCACACGAAGCCCTCCGGATTGCCACCCGCCCAGGTCCAGGCCGGCACCTGCCCGGCGCGCGGCGCCACGATCGCCCGGTGCTGCTTGTACCCGGTGATCCGCGCGCCGGCCGGGGCCAGCGCGGACGTCGACGGGGCGGTCGCCTCCCGGTAACCCGCGATGGTCAGGTCCGCGGTCTGCGCCGACACCTCCAGCACCCCGCACATCGGGCGGCCGTCGAAGTCGCGGCCCAGCCAGGGCAGGCCGACACCCTCGGCGATGATCGGGCGGCCCTCGTGCGCCAGTTGGGACACCGCCGCGCACAGGCGGCGGTTCGCGGAAAGCTCCTCCGCGTAGCCCTCCGGCAGCGCGGAGCCGATCAGCAGCGCCCGGGTGCCCGCCGGCAGGCTCTCGTCGCGCAGCGGGTCGATGATCGCCACATCCGCACCCGCGGCGGTCAGCAACTCCACCGCCTCCACGTACGTGTAAGGGGCTCCCGGCCCGCCGGCCAGCGCGATCACCGGCCGGCCCTCGGGCGGAACCGGAGGCTCGCCGGAACCCTCGGCCAGCGCGTCGGCCGGCGACCAGGCCTGGCCCGGCAGCGGCGGCGCCGCGTCGGCGAGCGCGAGAATGCGATCGAGGTCGAGAGCGCCCGCGACGGCCTCGCCCAGCCGGCGCACCGCGCGGACCGCCTCCACGCTGCGGTGCGCGACCGGGACCGAGCCCTGCGCGCGGGCCGGCAGCACGGCGGGAAGGTCGCCGCGGCGCAGCGCACCCAGCACCGGCATGCCGATGTCGTCCAGCGCGGTCCGGAGCATCTCCTCATGCCGCGGCGACGCGACCCGGTTCAGGACGACCCCGCCCAGGTGCACCATCTCGTCGAACATCCGGAACCCGTGCACCAGCGCCGCCAGCGAATGCCCCATCGCCGCCACGTCGACCACCAGCACCACCGGCGCGCGCAGGGCGGCGGCGACCGCGGCCGTACCGTCGATCTCGGGTTGCCCGGTCAGGCTGTCGAACAGGCCCATCGCGCCCTCGATGACCGAGACCTGCGATCCGGCCGCGCCGTGCGCGAAGAGCGGAGCGATGCGCTGGGCGCCGACCAGGCGCGGGTCCAGGTTGCGACCCGGCCGGCCCGCCGCCAGGCCCAGGTAGGCGGCGTCGGTGTGATCGGGGCCGACCTTGAAGCCGGCGGCCGGGACGCCCCGCGCGCTGCAGGCGGCGAGCAGTCCGACCGCGATCGCGGTCTTGCCATGTCCAGACGAGGGTGCACTCACCACCAGGCGCGAGTGGGCGGACATCATGGCTCCCTCGGGGATACGGAAATCAGCGACGACGTGATATTGACCGTCGGACATCGCACCCTACCTGCCAGACGCGAGCCGCCGACGGGAGCCGGGTAGCCTCTGATCGTGTACCGGTTCCTGCTGACGCCCCGCTGGCTGGCCGCCGCGGCGCTCACCGTGGCCGCGTCGGTGGTCATGGTGATGCTGGGCAACTGGCAGCTGCACCGCTATCAGGAACGCAGCGCGATCAATACCCGCATCGACGCCGCCGACTCCGTGCCCGCGGTTCCCCTGACGTCCGTGCTGGCCAAGCCGGCCGCGCCCGGCACGGCGGGCGCCAAACCCGGCGAGGACGCGTCCTGGACGAAGGTCACGGTCACCGGCCACTACGACCCGGCGCACGAGATCCAGGCGCGCGGCCGGACGGTCGACGGCGCCGTCGGCTTCGAGATCGTCACGCCGCTGATCCTGGCCGACGGCACCGCCGTGCTGGTCGACCGCGGCTGGGTCCCCTCGGCGAACGGCGACGCCGTCTCGGCTCCCGTGGCGCCGCCCCCGCCGACCGGCGAGGTCACGGTCGTCGGCCAGGTGCACCTGTCGGAGAGCCGCCCGGCGCCGATCGAGCGCCGCGACGGGCGGATCGACACCAGGCGGATCTCGGTGCCCAAGCTGGCGAAGGAGATGCCCTTCCCCACGTACGGGGCGTACGTGCTGCTCAGCGACCCGGCGCCGGGCTTCGAGAGCATCCCGATCGAGCACCAGGACTCCTGGCAGAACGGCGGCTACGCGGTCCAGTGGTGGATGTTCGCCCTGATGGCACTCCTGGCGTACGGATGGCAGGCGCGCAAGGAGGCGAACGGCGACACGCCCAAGAAGCGCGTGGACCGGGTGGAGGCCGCGGACCAGCGGCTCACGACCGTTCCCAGCGCGCAACGGCGCGACTAGGGTTTATCGGGTGACCTTCCCGGACCCGGCCGCGAGTGACCCGTGGAGCGTGCCGACGCCGCCCCCGCCGGTCAGCCCGATGGGGCCTGGCCCGGTGATCGTGCAGGTCGGCGACATGGGCGTGACGTCGACGGTGGTGCACACGCCGGCGGGCGACATCCCGCTGGCGGGCTCCACGTGGACCGTCAACGACTACTGGCACAACGAGCAGAAGATCCCGACCTGGGCGATCATCGCGGCGATCGTGGGATTTTGCGTGGTGCCGGTCTTCAGCCTGCTGTTCCTGCTGGTCAAGGTGAACATCCCGCGCGGAACGGTGCAGGTGACGGTGACCAACGCCACCCGTCAATACGTGGCACGCATCCCGGTGACGGACCAGTCCCAGGTGACCTACGTCCACCAGCAGGTCAACTACGTCCGCTCCCTGGCCGCCCTCTGACCGCCTCCCCGCAGCTCAACCATTCCAAACGCCTTGACCACTTCGACGGTGTCCGCATCACCGCCGTTCAGGCATCCGGAGCCGCAGGCGTCCCCAGCGCCTTGACCATGTCGATGGTGTCCGCATCCTTCGCACGCTTGTCATCGCGGTAGCGCAACACCCGCGCGAACCGCAGCGCCACGCCGCCGGGATATCGCGGGGACGTCTGCACCCCGTCGAAGGCGATCTCCACCACCTGCTCGGGCCGGACCGTGACCACCCAGCCGGAGTCGTCGACGGCCAGCTCCTTGAACCGCTCGGTCTGCCAGCGCAACAGCTCATCGGTGAGGCCCTTGAAGGTCTTGCCGAGCATCACGAACCCGCCGGTGCGCGGATCCCGGGCGCCGAGGTGCAGGTTGGACAGCCAGCCCTGACGCCGGCCGTGCCCCCACTCCACGGCCAGCACGACCAGGTCGAGCGTGTGCCGGGGCTTGACCTTGACCCAGGCGGAACCGCGGCGGCCCACGTCGTAAAGCGCCTCCTGCGCCTTGATCACGATGCCCTCCTGCCCGGCACCGAGCGCGGCCGCGAAGGCCTCGGCCGCCTGCTCCTCGGTCTCGACCGTCCGGCGGCCGACGATCAGGCCGGCGGGCAGCGCATCGGCGAGCGCCGCCCAGCGCACCCGGCCCGGCTCGTCCAGCAGGTCGGTGCCGTCCAGATGCAGAAGATCGAAGAAGTAGGGAACCAGCGCCGGGCCCTCGCTCGCCCCGCCCTTGCCACCCCGCCGGGCGCCGCGGGTCGCCGCGCGGCTGGACGTCTCCTGAAACGGCCGGGGCCGCCCCAGCGCGTCGAGCGCCATCGCCTCCCCGTCGAGCACCACCTCCCGCGCCGGCAGCGCCCGCACCGCGGCGACGACGTCGGGCAGCCGGGAGGTGATGTCGTCGAGGCTGCGGGTGAAGACCGCCACTTCGTCACCGGAGCGGTGCACCTGAATGCGGATGCCGTCGAGCTTCACGTCGACGGTGGCAGGAGCCCCGGTGGCCGACAGCGCGGCGCCGACGTCCGGTGCGCTGCTCGCCAGCATCGGGGTCAGCGGGGTCCCGACCCGCAAACTGAAGTCGGCGAGCGCCGCCGCGCCGCCGGTCAGCGCGGCGACGGCCACCTGCTTGAGGTCACCGCAGAGAAGGAGCGCCCGGCGGACCGCGGTGACGGGAACCTCGGCGGCCCGGGCGATGGCATCGGCCAGCAGCCCGGCCTGCGCGCCCTGCCGCAGCTCGCCGCTGAAGAGGCCGACCAGCAGGCGCTGCTCGTCGGCGGTGGCCCGGCCGAAGAGCCCGGCGAGCAGGTCGCGGCGGCGGGCCTGCGAGCCGGTGCCGGAGACCACCGAGATGGCCGCGATCCGCGCGTCGACCTCGGCCACGGTGAGACTGGGCTCGGCGGCCGGGTCGGGCCGGTCCCGCAGGCCGGCATAGCCAACGCCGGTCTGCCGCTGTCTCAACTCACCGGCGAGATAGGCGGAACCGGCGGCCAGCTCATCGGGCTCGAGGCGCCGCAGCGCGTCGGCGAGCAGGTCGATCTTGGCCTTGCGGCCGGAGGTCGCAGAGACGGCTGCCGAGGTGGCTGCCAGGTCGAGGAACTGCACGAACCCCATCCTGGCAGCCACCTACGACATTCGCGGTCCGGTGTTGACACGCTCCCCCGTGAAGCGGTCAGCACCGTCCCGCCGTCGAACCAGCTGAATCGCCAGTAAACCTACCGGGCCAGCAGAATCCGCCGTGCGAATCCGCCGAACCCGACCAGATCTACCCAGCGCACCCGCCAGACCGACCGGACCCGCCTGGCACACCCGCCAGACCGACCAAATCCACCCCGGCACACCCGCCAGACCGACCGGCCGCCTGGCACACCCGCCAGACTTACCAGATCCACCCCGGCGCACCCGCCAGACCGACCGGCCGCCTGGCACACCCGCCAGACTTACCAGATCCACCCCGGCGCACCCGCTGGACCGACCAGATCCACCCGACATACCCGCCAGACCGACCAGACGCGGCGTCGAAGCGCTGCGGGCGAGCTTGGACGCGGGCGCGCGCGGCTCGCGATGCCCGATCGCCCGAGCTAATTCGACTCTTGAGGCTGGGCCATGCTTGGCCCGGTGATTGGGTCGGCGCCGGCGCATCTCGTCGCCGAGGGATGCGCCGGGCGGCCGGCCCGGGACAGGGTGCGGGATCAGGCGGCGATCGGCTCCGCGACCCGGTAGCCACGCGCGCGAACCGCGTCGGCGACGCGACTGACCTGCGCGTCAAGCTCGCACAGGGCGTCGGACAACTCGGCGAGCTTGTCGTTGAGGGCGGCCTCGTCCCACCCGGAGACGTCGACGTCCCCCAGAGCACTGCCGGCGGCGCGGAGCGCCGCGATAGCGTCATTCGAACTCATGTTCGAATCCTAACAGGATTGATCTCGGGTCCGCACCTGACTCACCCGATCCAGCGAGTCCGATTTCGGTTACGCCGCTCCTCCGCGACGATCGCCCAGGTCGGGATCTTCTGCTCGCTATGCCAGCAGTCGTTGACCGTCCACATCGAGGACGCCAGTCCGGCTGCTGGCACGTCTCAGGCACCGCCAGTGCGCGGCAGCGCCGGCCCTCCGGCAGCGGGATGCTCGGCGCTCGGCGGCGGGCGCGCGGGGATGATCAGGGAGTTGCCTGACTGCAGCACAGGTCCACCGTGGCCACGGTGCCCATTGACCGGCGCCCCCGGCGCCCCCGGCGCCCCCGGCACCCCGGCACCCCGGCACCCCGGCACCCCGGCACCCCGGCACCCCGGCACCCCGGCACCCCGGCACCCCGGCACCCCGGCACCCCGGC
>NZ_JBEZXZ010000067.1:33127-40833 GCF_040638275.1 Actinoplanes sp. NPDC026623
CCCCGGCACCCCGGCACCCCGGCACCCCGGCACCCCGGCACCCCGGCACCCCGGCACCCCGGCACCCCGGCACCCCGGCACCCCGGCACCCCGGCGATCGTAGAGAGGCGTCGAGTCCCGGGCCGGCGTCGTCCGCTAAGGCCGGACCGGATCAAGTAGCGGGATCACGCGGCGAGCCCGTCGGCGATCGTCACGCCGGCGGCATCGCGCGCCGGAACACCTCGGCCGCTTCCGGCGGCGCCGCCTGCGCCGCCACGAACCCGTCGGGTCTCACGAGGTAGAGCCGCCCCGGAAGCAGCTGCGTCTGCGGCGCCGGGCCGAACATGTGCACGGGCAGCCCCAGGTCCGGAGCGTCGGACTCGGTCAGGTCGCCGTAACCGTGTATCTGCCATTGCAGGGAGCGCAGCACCTCGTGGTTGCCGCCGGCCCACTGCAGCCGCCGACCGACGACCGGGTCGGACGGCGCGTCCGGGGTCATGCGGTAGCGGATGCGGATCTGCGACACGTAACCGAAGAGGCGCGAGCCGCCACCCGTGCGCGGCAGTACCCGGACCCCGATCGGCGCCAGCAGCGGCACGACCAGGCGGCGCAGCACGCTCAGCGACACCTTCTGCGAGGTGATGAAGCCGAACAGCCGGTCGGTCGTCGCCACCAGGGTCTTCGCGACCGGGCGCCGCTCGGCCTCGTAGCGGTCCAGCCAGGCGTCGCTCGCGCGCCCGTGCACCACGTCCGCCAGCTTGAAGGCCAGGTTGTGCGCGTCCTGCAGGCCCGTGTTCATGCCCTGACCGCCGACCGGGGAGTGCACGTGCGCCGCATCCCCGGCGAGGAAGAACGGGCCGTCACGGAACTTCGCGGCGACCCGGTGGTGAACCTTGTAGGTGGCGAACCAGCGGGATTCCGCGTAGGTGACCGCGAAGTCGCGGCCCATCCTGGCCTGCGCGTCCTCCTCGGCCAGTTTTCCGTCGGCGTCCTCGTCGCGCACCAGGCCGATCAGGCGCCAGCTGCCGCGACCTCGCATCGGGAAGCCGAGGAGGAAATCCGCCTTGCCGGGGCGCACGTTGATCGCGTCGTCCACCAGGCCGGTCACCGCCGTCGCGTCGATGACGTAGAACGTGTGCGGGTTGGTGACCCCCTCGAACGCGATGCCGCGCGACTTGCGGACCACCGAGTTGGACCCGTCGGCCCCGACGCAGAAGCGGGCCGTGATCGTGGTGTCGCCGACGACCGCCTCGATGTGGTCCCCGCCGTCGGTCAGCTCGCTGACCGATTCGCCCCAGCGGACGGAGCCGCCGAGCGCCTGCAGGTTCGCATAGAGGATCTGCTCGTTGCGGCTCTGCTCCAGGACCTCGATCCACGGGTACGGCGTGAGGTCGCCGCCGAGTGGCCCGAGCGGAATCCGGCCGAAGACGCGGCTGCCGAAGCCCGGGGCGAGTGCCTCGGCCCGGTGCGCCGCATCGAGGACCGCGTCGGCGAGGCCGAGCTGGTCATAAACCTCGATGCTGCGCGCCTGGACCACCAGCGCCCGCGACTCCCGGGTGGGCCCGTCCTTGCCGTCCACGACGATCACCCGGACGCCGAGCTTCACCAGCCAGTTCGCCAGCATCAGCCCGGTAGGGCCGGCGCCGACCACGAGAACGTCGCAGCTCAGTTCGGCGGTCATGTCACTTGCCCAGGGCGGCCACGTTGCGCAGGAGCAGCGCCTCGGCGAGGCAGACCCGGGCGAACTCGCCGAGGTGCAGGCTCTCGTTGGGGCCGTGCGCGGCCGCATGCGGATCCTCGACGCCGGTCACCAGGATCGCCGCATCGGGGAAGAGCTCCTGGAAGGTGGCGATGAACGGGATCGAGCCGCCGACTCCCATGTCGACCGGGGCGACGCCGTCCCAGGCGTCGCGGAACGCGGACCGCGCGGCGTCATAGGCCGGGCCGGTCGCATCGATCACGCAGGGCGCCCCGCCGCTCTCCAGCGTCACCTCGACGTGCGCTCCCCACGGAACGAACTTCTCGAGGTGGGCCCGGATCGCCGCATATGCCGACTGCCAGTCGTCGCCGGGCGCCAGCCGCACGCTGAGCTTGGCCTTGGCCCGGGGCACCAGGGCATTGGGCGCCTCGTTGGTCCGCGGGGCGTCGATGCCGAGCACCGCGACCGCCGGCTTGGACCAGATCCGGTCGGTGAGCCGGCCCTCGCCGATCAGCTTGACCCCGTCGAGGACCCCGGCCTCGTGGCGGAAACGGTCCTCCGGGTAGTCGACGGTGGCGTTCTCCCGGCCGGCCAGGCCGTCGATGGCGACCTCGCCGTTCTCGTCGTGCAGGGTGGTGATGAGCCGCGCCAGGACGGTGAGCGCGTCCGGGACCGCGCCGCCGAACATGCCGCTGTGCACGGCGTTGCCGAGGGTGCTGACCTCGACGAAGCAGTTGACCAGTCCGCGCAGCGAGGTGGTCAGGGCCGGCACGCCGATGTCCCAGTTGCCGGAGTCCGCGATGACGATGACGTCGGAGCGCAGCGTCTCCCGGTGCGCCTGGAGCAGCTCGTCGAGCGAATCGGAGCCGAACTCCTCCTCGCCCTCGACGAAGAGCACGACGCCGACCGGCAAGCGGTCGCCGAACGCGCGCAGCGCGGCCACGTGTGCCATCACGCCGGCCTTGTCGTCGGCGGCGCCGCGGCCGTAGAGCCGCCCGTCGCGCTCGACCGGCTCGAACGGGTCGCTGGTCCACAGCGCGGGGTCGCCGGCCGGCTGCACGTCGTGGTGCGCGTAGAGCAGGACGGTCGGCGCGCCCTCGGGGGCGGCCCTGCGGCCGATCACGGCGGGCTGACCCGAGCCACGGACGATCTGCACCTCGAGGCCGCAGCCGCGAAGCAGCTCGGCGACGGCCTCGGCGGACCGCTCGACGTGCGAGTGGTCGAAGCCGTCGAACGCGATCCCGGGGATGCGGACCAGCCGCTCGAGGTCGGCACGGACACCGGGCAGCTCCCGCGCGATCGCGACGCGCAGTTCGTCTTCTGTCAGGGTCATGAGGCGATCCTAAGCCGGACGGGCGGAGCGCCGCGGGCTCACCTCGATGGCTGTGGACAACTCAGCTTTCCGGCGGCGCCGGCGGCGGGTTCCCCTCGCCGCCGCGGCCCCGGTTGGTCCAGTCCCGGGCGCCGCGAGCGGCGGATCCGGCCATGTCGGCGGCGCCGCCGCCGAGCTTGCGGAGCAGGCCGACGAGCGGGTCCTGCGAGCTGTTGAAGGTCTGCCGGTAGGAGTCCGCGGCGGCCTTGACGTCCTCGGTGACCGAGGCGTTGCCGTCGGAGTCGCGGCGCGGATAGTCGCCGCCGAGGATCCGGCCGTAGTCTCCGGAATCGATCCATTTGCGCAGCTCGCTGGCGCGCGCGACCGGCACCGGGTGGGTGCTCCAGGCGGTCATCCCCAGCTTGTGGATGCTGTCCCGCAGGTCACCGCCGCCCTCGTACTCGGCGGCCTGCTCGAGGAAGGCGGTCGTGTCGATCTGCGAGAGGTCGCCGCCGCCCGCGAGCTTCATCAGCAGGCGCAGCGAGGCGGCAGGGTCCTGGCCGGCGAGCAGGCCGGCGCGGTCGGCGGAGAGCTCTGCCTTGCGCCACCACTCGTACATCGCCACGATGATCGCCCGGAGCGTGATAGCGCCGACCGGCATCCAGCTGAGGCTCGCGGCCCAGCGGGTGAGGATCATCATGATCGTCTTGTAGACGGCGTGACCGCTGCGGACGTGACCGATCTCGTGGCCGAGGACGGCGCGCAGCTCCTCGTCGTCGAGCTTCTCGACGGCGGCGGTGGTCACGACGATGAACGGCTTGTCCATGCCGATCGCCTGCGCGTTGATCATCGGCGACTGTTCCACGTAGAGCTCGGGCAGCTCAGCCACGTCGAGCGTGGCGGCCGCCTCGGTGAAGCGCTGGTAGACACGCGGGTACTGCCGGTGGTCGACGCGGATGGCCCCGGCCAGGAACGACAGCCGGAAGCCGCGCTCGTTCCACATGCCGAAGAACGCCTTGACGACGTCGTCGAAGCCGCGCAGCTCACGCAGCGCGGTGAGGGCGCCGCGGTCGGCGGGGTGCTCCCACGCGCGCGAGCTGATGCCGGTCAGCGTGATCCGGCGCCGCACCGGCCGGTTTTCCTCGGTCGTCATCGTCCGTCCCCGTCCCGCCGCTCGCACGGCTGATCATGGTTCAGTGAGCAATTTTCAACCTGGCCCAGGGCCGAGGTGTCCGAGCCGTCGACCGCCGCCCGGAGCTGCCGCCCTGGCCACGTTGAAAAGGCTCAGTCCGGCACCGGCCAGAGCCGTTCGTACCGATCCTCGGGACCTTCCGCCGCGCCGTCAACCAGGAGGTCCACGTGCGCCGCGGTCGCGTCCGATTCGAAGTGCTCGTCCTCGTTTACGCGCCAGCGCTCAAGGTACGCCCGAAACGCAACATCGTCGCGCCCGTCGCGGGCCAGGGCACGCCGCCACCGCAGTTCCGGCGGCGCGGTGACCAGGACGGAGAACGAGAGCTCCGGCCGGATCACCCGCCGCGCGGCGGTCACCCCCTCCAGCAGTACGGCCGGAGCGGGCTCGACGATGACGGGATCCCCGCCGAACTCAGCCCGATGCCAGAGGTAGCGGCGGTAGGTGGCGTGCCGGCCGTGCCGCAGCGGATTGAGCACCTGCTCCTCGAGCCGCTCCCAGAAGCTGAACTGGTCGTCCCAGCCGTCGAGCAGGTCGTCGGTGTGCACAACGGGAATGTCGGCGACCTTCGCCAGCCGTTCGGCGAACCGGCTCTTGCCCGCCCCGCTGGGCCCGTCGACGGCGACGAGCCGTACGGGACCGAGCCGGGGCTCGGTGGCAAGGATCCGCCCGGCCAGCGCCGCATAGGTTTCGGAACTCATCCGGCGGCGCCGGGGACTCGCCGATCCACAGGAGCGCCGGGCGGGATGAACGGAAGGCCGCCCGGCGGCCCCGATTCGATGAGCCGCCACAGCGCATCGGTGTCGAGGTGCTCCTCCACGAGGTCGCCGAGCACGTCGAGCGCGCGCTCGCGCACCTGCGCGAACTCGGTGTCCGGCGCGACCACAAAGCCGGACCGGCCCGCCTGCCGGGCCGCCTCGGACAGGAACCGGCGGCGGAACCCGTCCGACTCGAAGGCGCCGTGCCAGTGGGTGCCGTAGATCGCTCCGGCGACCGCGCCCTCCGGCGCGCCGTCCGCGTACCGCAGCAGCGGTTCGGGATCGCCGGCCGACACGTACCCGTGGTGGATCTCGTAGCCGCGGACCGGGACCTGCCCCCAGGCCGTGCCCCGCGACCGGGCCAGCGTCTTCCGCTCGCCGAACGTGATGTCGACCGGCAGCAGGCCGAGGCCGGGAACGGTGCCGCGGCGGCTCTCGACGTCGTCGTGGATGGTGCCGGCGAGCATCTGGAAGCCGCCGCAGATCCCGAGCAGCGGCTTGCCCGCCGCGGCGTGCACGCGGATCGCGTCGTCGAGGCCGGTTTCGCGCAGCCAGGCCAGGTCGCTGACGGTGGCCTTTGAGCCGGGCAGCACGACCAGGTCCGCGTCGGCGATCTCGGCCGGCTCGATGGTCAGGCGAACCTGGACGCCCGGCTCGGTGGCGAGGGCCTCGGCGTCGGTGGCGTTCGAGATGCGCGGCAGGCGGACGACGGCGATCCGCAGCCACTCGGTGCCGCGCGGCGCGGCGGGCCGGCCGAGCACCCGCCCATACGCCAGGGAGTCCTCGGCGTCCAGCCACACGTCAAGATTGAACGGCAGCACGCCGTGCATGGGCCGCCCGGTGGCGGCCGTGATCATGTCGAGGCCGGGCTGCAGCAGGCCCGGGTCGCCGCGGAACTTGTTGATCACAAATCCGCTGATCAACGCCTGGTCCGCCGGGCTGAGCAGCGCGACAGTGCCGAACAGGGCGGCGAAGACCCCGCCGCGATCGATGTCACCGACCACGATCGTCGGCAGCCCCGCCTGCCGGGCCAGGCCCATGTTGACGAAGTCCCCGTCCCGCAGGTTGATCTCCGCCGGGCTGCCGGCGCCCTCGCAGATCACCGCGTCGTACTCGTCGCGCAACTCACCCAGCGTCGCGTAGGCGGCCTCGGCCAGGCGCGGCCGCAGGGACCGGTAGTTGCCCGCGGTGACGGTGTCTACCGCCTGGCCGAGCAGCACGACCTGGCTGGAGTAGTCGCTGCCGGGCTTGAGCAGCACCGGGTTGAAGCGGATCTCCGGCGCGATTCCGCACGCGGCGGCCTGCATCGCCTGGGCGCGGCCGATCTCGCCGCCCCGCCCGTCGGCGCCGACCACGACGACGGAGTTGTTCGACATGTTCTGCGCCTTGAACGGCGCGACCTTGACGCCGCGGCGGTGCAGCCACCGGCAGATCCCGGCCGTGAGCACGCTCTTGCCCGCGTCCGAGGTGGTCCCCGCGACCAGCAGCCCGCCGCTCATCGGCGCACCAGCCCGGACCGGATCAACGCCACGCCCGCGGCGAGCGCCGCGGCGCCGATGCCGACGGCGCCCGAGATCCGGGCGGCGCGGCGCAGGTCGCCGGCGGACGGTCGCGGCCCGTCGCCCAGCAGCGGCCGGGTCTCGGTACGTCCGAAGTAGACGTTCCGCCCGCCCAACCGGACGCGGAGCGCGCCCGCCATCGCGGACTCGCACTGCCCCGCGTTGGGACTGGGGTGATCGTTACGGTCCCGGCGCCACACCCGGAGCGCCTCGGCGCTTTCACCCCGCGCCAGCGGTGCGGCCGCGATCGTGAGCAACCCGGTGAGCCGGGACGGCAGCAGATTGAGCACGTCATCGAGGCGCGCCGACGGGGTGCCGAACCTCGCATACCGCGCGGACCGGTGCCCGACCATCGCGTCGAGGGTGTTGGCGGCCCGGTAGCCGAGCAGCCCGGGAAGGCCGAGCAGCCCACCCCAGAGCAGCGGCGCGACGACCGCGTCGGAGGTGTTCTCGGCGACCGACTCGACGGTGGCGCGGGCGAGTTCGGGCTCGTCGAGCGTCGAGGGATCGCGGCCGCACAGGTGACTGAGCCGTCCCCGCGCCGCGACGAGATCGGTGCGTTCGAGGTGCCCGGCCATCACGGCGGACTCGCGACGCAGCGTGCGACCCCCGAGAACGGTCCAGGTGGCGGCGGCGACCAGCGCGGCCCGGGCCACGGGCTGCCGCCGGGTCACCACGGCGGCGGCCACCCCGGCCGCGACCGGGACACCGACAGCGACGGCGGTGAACACCGCTCCGGCACGGCGCTTCGGCGCGTAGAGGCGGCGTTCCAGCGCGCCGGCGGCCCGGCCGTATCCGGCCACCGGGTGCAGGCGCCGGGGATCACCGAACACCGCGTCCAGGGCATAGCCCGCGAGCAGGCCGACCGCATCGGCCGCAACAGCGGAGCCGGAACCCGGCCTCGCGATCCGCATTCGCCCAGTTCCTCCCACTCACCCACCCTAGTAAGCCCGCCCGGCACCCATCCGGGCCGCCCGCCTTTCTCCCCCTCCGGGCATCGCTCCCCCTCCCAAGACACCAGTCGCTGCGCACGGTGCCCCGGATCCCGGGCACCGACCGGGCCGTGGGCCGGCCGCCGCCCCAGCGGCTGGAGCGGCGGCCGGCCGATGCCGCCCGGCCCGCGGGCGCGGTTCCGCCGTGCTGGGCGGACGCGCCTTCGGGCGGGTCTCGGGGGAGCACCCCGGCGCGGGCCGGGCGGCCCGGGTGGCGG
>NZ_JBEZXZ010000068.1:0-40694 GCF_040638275.1 Actinoplanes sp. NPDC026623
CGGCTGGCACTCCCTCCCCCGCCCCCCGGCCCCCCCCCCCCCCCGCCCGCCCGCCCCCGCCCGGCGGGCGGGGCGCCCGCCCCCCCCCCCCCCGACACCACCGTCGACGTCGACGTCCGGGCCGGCCTCGCCACCGTGCCGGACACCGCCATCGGCGTGAACCACGCCATCTGGGACGCCGAACTCGGCACCACCGCCGTCTCCGGCCTGCTCAAGGACGCCGGCGTCCAGATGCTGCGCTACCCGGGCGGCTCCTACGCCGACATCTACCACTGGCGCGACCACACCGCGCCCGGCGGCTACGTCGCGCCGGGCACCGACTTCGACACCTTCATGGCCGGGGCGAAGCGGACCGGCGCCCAGCCGATGATCATCGCCAACTACGGGACCGGCACCGCGCAGGAGGCCGCCGACTGGGTGCGATACGCCAACGTCACCAAGGGCTACGACGCCAACTACTGGACGATCGGCAACGAGAACTACGGCAACGGGCACTACGGCTCGGCCTGGGAGGCCGACGACCACGCGGACAAGAGCCCCAAGGAGTACGCGGCGAACGTGGTCGCGTACTCGGCGGCCATGAAGGCCGTCGACCCGGACATCAAGGTGGGCGCGGTACTCACCATGCCCGGCAACTGGCCCGACGGCATCGTCGGCGGCGGCGACACGGGCACCTGGAACGCCGAGGTGCTCGCCCGCGCCGGCGCGGCGATCGACTTCGTGGACGTCCACTGGTATCCCGGCGGCGGCACCGCCGCCGAGTCGCTGGCCAGGACCGAGCACATCGTGGACGCGGTCTACCTGCTGCGGCGGCAGATCAACCAGTACGCGGGGGCGAACGCCGGCCGCATCGGCATCAGCATGACCGAGAGCAACGTCGGCGTCGGCCAGAACACCCAGCCGGGCGCCCTGTTCCTCGCGGACGTGTACAGCGGCCTGCTGGAGCAGGGCGTCTTCACCGTGCAGTGGTGGAACGTCCACAACGGCATCGGCACCGTCTCGACCGTCGCCGGGCAGCGGGACTACGGCGACTTCGGCCTGCTGTCGAGCGGCGGCTGCACCTCCGACGGCTCGGTCTGCGAGCCGCCGATGAACACGCCGTTCGCGCCGTATCACGCCCTCTCGCTGATGGGCTCGTTCGCCCGCACGGGCGACCAACTGGTCCGCGCCGCGACGAGCAATCCGCTGGTCAGCGCGCACGCGTCGCGGAAGCCCAACGGTGACCTGGCCGTCCTTCTGGTCAACAAGGACCCCGACAACGCGCACACCGTCGGCCTCGGTTACCAGGGCTGGGCGCCGGCCGGCGCGGTTCCCACGGTGGCGACGTACACCAACGGCGCCACCGCGGTGCAGTCCGCGCCCGCCGGCACGGCCACCAGCCAGACGCTCCCGGCGTACTCGCTCACGCTGGTGACCCTGCACCCGGCCCGCACCGACGCGGCGGCGCCGCACGCCCCGGGCCGCCCGGCGGCCGGCGCGGTCACCGACCGGACCGCGACGATCTCCTGGCCCGCGGCGCCGGCCGGCGCCCGGCCGATCGCCAAGTACGAGCTCTACCGGCAAAACGGCGGCGTCAGCGAGCAACTCGGCGAGACGACCGGCACGTCGTTCACCGTGCGCAACCTGGAACCGGGACGCCGGTACACGGTGAACGTGCTGGCCCGCGACACCGCGGGCGGCATCTCGTGGTCGTCGCTCCCGCTGACGTTCACCACCACGAGCCCGGCCGCGGCGGGCTGCACGGTGCGGCTGGCGGACACCAACGACTGGGGCAACGGGTTCGTCGGGTCGATCGACATCACCAACAACTCGGCCGGCGCCGTCGGCGGCTGGACGCTCTCCTTCACCTGGCCGACCACGTGGCAGACCGTGTCCAGCGGGTGGAGCGCCACCTGGGAGCAGACCGGCACCAAGGTCCGGGTGACGAGCGACGGCGTGCTCGCCGCGGGCGGCGGCACCACCTCCATCGGGTTCGTCGGCGCCTACAGCGGGCCGAACGTGCTGCCGAGCACGTTCACCCTCAACGGCACCGTCTGCGCGACGGCCTGACCGCACCGGCGCCGCCGTCACCACCGTCGTCGGTGGCGGCGGCGCCACCGGTACGGAAACCGGGCGATCCCGGCCTCTCGACGTCGGAATACGTGGCTGATGCGAGTGCCCACGTCTGATTCCGTTTCATCTTTGCAAAATCCTTCGGATTCCCTTGTTTTTAGTCCTTTGACTATGTCAAGGTCCACCTCTTCGTGTGGGGGCTGTCACAGCCCCGAGGCGGGAGGCCCATCTCCGTGAGCACTGACCTACCGGTCCTCCGCAACTTCGTCGGCGGGTCCTATGTCGACCCGGCCGAGCCGACCTCGCGGGTGGTCGACCCGTGCTCCGGCGAGGCAAACGCCCGCGCCCCGGTCTCCGGCGCCGAGACCGTCGCCACCTCGATGGCCGCGGCCGAGGCCGGATTCGAGGCCTGGCGCGACACCACGCCGGCCGAGCGGCAGCGCGCCCTGCTGCGGATCGCCGACGCGGTCGAGGCCCGGGCCGACGAGATCATCGCCGCCGAATGCCGCAACACCGGCAAACCGGTCGAGCTCACGCGCAGCGAGGAGATGGCGCCGCTCCTCGACGAACTGCGCTTCTTCGCGGGTGCGGCGCGGGTGCTCGAGGGCAGGTCCGCCGGCGAGTACCTGCGCGATCACACCTCGTGGGTCCGGCGCGAGCCGATCGGCGTCTGCGCGCAGGTCACGCCCTGGAACTATCCGATGGTCATGGCGGTGTGGAAGTTCGCGCCCGCCATCGCGGCCGGGAACTCCGTGGTGCTCAAGCCCTCCGACACCACCCCGGTCAGCACGCTGCTGCTCGCCGAGATCGCCGCCGAGTTTCTGCCGCCGGGCGTGCTCAACGTCGTCTGCGGCGACCGGGACACCGGCCGTGCCCTGGTCGTGCACCCCACGCCGCAACTCGTGTCCATCACCGGCTCCACCCGGGCCGGGATGGAGGTCGCCGCCGCGGCCGCCGCCGACCTCAAGAAGGTGCACCTCGAACTCGGCGGGAAGGCACCCGTGGTGGTCTTCGACGACGTCGACGTCGAGTCTGCCGCGGTAGCCATCGCCGGCGCCGGATACTTCAACGCCGGGCAGGACTGCACCGCGGCCACCCGGGTCCTCGTGCACGGCCGGATCGCCGCCGACTTCACCGCGGCGCTGGCCACCGCGGCCCTCAAGACGCGGGTCGGCGGGCCCGCCGACCCGGACGCGTACTTCGGGCCGGTCAACAACGCCGCCCAGCTCGACCGGATCCGCGGCTTCCTGGACCGGGCCCCCGACCACGCCCGGATCGTCACCGGCGGCCGGCGGATCGGCGACCGCGGCTACTTCTTCGAGCCGACCGTCGTCGCCGGCCTGCACCAGCGGGACGAGATGATCCAGGACGAGGTCTTCGGCCCCGTCATCACCATCCAGGAGTTCACCGACGAGGACGCCGCCGTCCGGTGGGCCAACGACGTGCGTTTCGGTCTCAGCGCGAGCGTGTGGACGCGCGACCACGGCCGGGCCATGCGGGTCTCCCGCCGGCTGAACTTCGGCGCCGTGTGGATCAACACCCATCTGCCCTTCGTGTCCGAGATGCCGCACGGCGGCTTCGGCCACTCGGGGTACGGCAAGGACCTCTCGATGTACGGCTTCGAGGAATACACCCGGATCAAACACGTGATGAGCCATCTGGGCTGAGCCCGTCGCCCCCCTCCCAGCCCGCGAAGAGGTACGAAATGTCCATCGTGAACGAAGACCCCGGCGACGACTCCGCCCGGCCCGCGATCGAGCTTGCCGGCGTACACAAGGAATATCTGTCGCACGGCGACAGGGTGCAGGCCGTGCGCCGCCTGGACCTGGCCATCGCGCCGGGCGAGTTCTTCTCCCTGCTCGGCCCGTCCGGCTGCGGCAAGACCACCACGATGCGCATGATCGCCGGCTTCGAGGAGCCCACCGGCGGCACGGTGTTCCTGGACGGCAGGGACGTCACCCGGGTCACGCCGAACAAGCGCGACGTCAACATGGTCTTCCAGTCCTACGCCCTCTTCCCGCACCTGACCGCGTACCAGAATGTGGCCTTCGGGCTGGAGCGCAAGAAGGTCGAGAAGAGCGAGGTCCGCCGCCGGGTCGGCGAGATCATGGAGATCGTCTCGCTGACCGGCATGGAGAAGCGGGCGCCGCGGGAGATGTCCGGCGGGCAGCAGCAGCGGGTCGCCCTGGCCCGGGCGCTGGTCAACCGGCCACGGGCGCTGCTGCTCGACGAGCCGCTCGGCGCGCTCGACCTCAAGCTGCGCCAGCAGATGCAGGTCGAGCTCAAGCGCATCCAGCGCGAGGTGGGCATCACGTTCGTCTACGTGACGCACGACCAGGGCGAGGCGCTGACCATGTCCGACCGGATCGCGGTCATGGACGCCGGGCGCATCGACCAGCTCGGCTCGCCGCGGGAGATCTACGAGAAGCCGGCCACCCGGTTCGTGGCCGGCTTCATCGGCACCTCGAACCTGCTCGACGGCAGCATCGACAGCGTCGCGGACGGCGTGGCCGCGCTGACCTACGGCGAGGGCGAGCGGGTGCTGGTGCCGATGTCCGGCGCGATGAAGGCCGGCGACGACATCGAGGTGTCGGTCCGGCCGGAGAAGATCGGCCTGTGCCAGACAGCACCGACCGGCACGGGCGACAGCGTGCTCACCGGCATCGTGACCGAGGTCGTCTACCACGGCACCTCGACCAACTACACGGTGAAGACCTCCGCCGGCCCCGACCTCGTGGTCTTCGACCAGAACGCGTTCTCCGCCGAGGACCTGGCCGGTCCCGGCGACCGGGTGTTCCTCACCTGGAGCCCCCAGCACTCGTACCCGATCGGAGTCTGATGAGTCAGCCGTTCTCCCCCGACCCCGCCCTGATCCGCGGGATGACCCAGCGGCGGCTCGGCCGGCGTGACGCGCTGCGCGGCGCCGGCCTGACTGCCTTCGCGATGGCGCTGTCCGCCTGCGGTGTCAAGGGCACCGGCTCGAACACGCCGAGCGCCCCCGCGCCGGACGCCGTCGCGAAGTACTGGGCCGGCAAGACCAGCAACGGCAAGGTGGACTTCGCCAACTGGCCGCTGTACATGGACCCGAAGAAGCCCGAGCTCGCGAAGTTCACGGCGGCCACCGGCGTCAAGGTGAGCTACCAGGAGGTCATCCAGGAGATGGGCCCCTGGTTCGCCAAGGTCCAGCCGCAGCTCGCCGCCGGCCAGTCCATCGGCTACGACCTGATGGTCATCACCAACGGCATCCAGTTCAAGCAGTTCGTCGACTCGGGCTTCCTCGCCCCGCTGGACCACTCGAAGCTGCCGAACTACGTGGCCAACGCCGGCAAGGCGTACGCCAACGAGGCCTTCGACCCCGGCAACGTGCACACCATCCCGTGGACCTCCGGGATGACCGGCATCGCGTACGACCCGAAGAAGGTCAGCCGGCCGATCACGAAGCTCGCCGACCTCTGGGACCCCGCCTTCAAGGGCAAGGTCGGCATGTTCTCCGACACCCAGGAGCTGGGCAACTTCGGCATGATGGCGTCCGGCATCAACCCCGACACGTCGACGCCGGACGACTGGCGCAAGGCCGCAACCAAGCTCAAGGAGCAGAAGAGCGCGGGCATGGTCCGCAACTACTACGACCAGAGCTACGTCGACGCGCTCGGCAAGGGCGAGGTCTGGATCACCCAGGCCTGGTCCGGCGACATCTTCCAGAAGAACGTCTCCGACGGCACGAACTTCAAGTTCGTCATCCCGCAGGAGGGCGGCACCATCTGGACCGACAACTTCGCGATCCCCGTGACGGCGCAGAACCCGCTCGACGCGATCAAGCTGATGGACTTCTTCTACGAGGTCGAGAACGCGGCGACGCTGGCCGAGTACATCAACTACGTGTGCCCGGTGCCGGCCGCGCAGGAGCAGATCAAGAAGGACGCGGCGAAGCTCTCCGGCGACGACCGGGCCGCGATGGAGGCGGTCGCCGTCAGCCCGCTGGTCTTCCCCGCGCCGGAGGACTACGCGAAGCTGCACTACTACCGCGACTTCAAGACGGTCGCCGAGCAGCAGGAGTACCAGAGCATCTTCGAACCGATCGTGCTGGCCTGACGCCGTGTCCCGGACCCGGCGCGTGCTGGCGCCCTACCTGCTGATCCTGCCGGGCGGCCTGTGGCTGCTGCTCTTCTTCGTCATACCGATGGTGACGATGCTGTCGCTGTCGCTGCAGGAGGGCGACATCGTCTCCGGGTACGTCTTCACCGGCCACTGGCAGACCTATGTGGACGCGATCACGAACTACCGCACCCAGCTGGTGCGCTCGCTGGCCTACGGGGCGATCACCACCATCGTGCTGATCGTGCTGGCGTTCCCGGTCGCGTACTGGATCGCGTTCTACGGCGGGAGGCGCAAGCCGACCTATCTCTTCCTGCTGCTGCTGCCGTTCTTCGTCTCCTTCGTGCTGCGGACCATCTCCTGGCGGCAGATCCTCACCGACGAGGGCATGCTGCTCGGCCCGCTCAAGCAGGTCGGCGTCCTGCCCGCCGACTTCCACATCCTCGGTACGCCGGCAGCCGTGATCGGCGGCCTCGTGTACAACTTCCTGCCGTTCATGGTGCTGCCGGTCTACGTGGCGCTGGAGCGCATCGACCCGCGGGTCGTCGAGGCCGCCCGGGACCTGTACGCGGACCCGGCCACCACCTTCCGCAAGGTGATCTTCCCGCTGGCGCTGCCCGGCGTCTTCGCCGGCGTGCTGATGACCTTCGTGCCGGCCAGCTCCGACTACGTCAACTCGGCGGTGCTGGGCAGTTCGTCGACCACGATGATCGGGCAGGTCATCCAGTCGCAGTACCTGGTCAGCTCCAACTACCCGACCGCCTCCGCCCTGTCCTTCACCCTGATGGCGGTGCTGCTGGTCGGCGTCTTCGCCTATGCCAAGGCCCTGGGCACGGAGGATGTCATGAAGGTGGCGGCGCGATGACCCAGGTTGCCGACGAGACCGCCGCCGCGCCGGCCGCGCCCCGCAGGCCGCGGCTGACCGGCGGCCGGGCGCTGTACATATACACCTGGGTGATCATCGCGTGGCTGACGCTGCCGGTGCTCATCATGATTCTCTTCGGCTTCAACGACACCCAGGGCCGCTACAACCAGACCTGGGAGGGCTTCACGCTCAAGTGGTACGGCCAGGTCTTCGCCCTGGACGAGCTGACCAAGGCGCTGGTGATCTCCCTGGTGGTGGCGGTGCTGACCGCGGTGATCGCCGGCGCCCTCGGCACCGGCGTCGGCTACGCGCTCGGCCGCTACCGGTTCCGCGGCTCGGGCTCGGTCAACCTGATCATGTTCGCCACGATGTCCTCGCCGGAGCTCGTGATGGGCGCCTCGCTGCTGACCCTGTTCGTCTCGCTCGGCGTCGGGCTCGGCGTCACGACGATCACCATCGCGCACATCATGTTCTCGATCTCGTTCGTCGCCGTCGTGGTGCGGGCCCGGGTGCTGACGCTGGACCGCTCGATCGAGGAGGCCGCCGCCGACCTGGGCGCGAGCCCGTGGACGACCTTCTGGCGGATCACCTTCCCGATCATCCTGCCGGCCGTCGCCTCCGGCATGATGCTGGCCTTCGCCCTGTCGATCGACGACTTCGTGGTCTCCAACTTCACCGCGGGCACCGTCACCACGTTCCCGCTGTGGATCTGGGGCGCCACCCGGGTCGGCCTGCCGCCGCAGGTCAACGTCATGGGCACGCTGATCTTCATGAGTGGCGTGCTCATCGCGGTGGTGACCACCATCCGGTCGCGGCCGGGGAAGCGTTCCTGATCATGGCGAACCGCTCGCTGGCCGACGCGGTGCCCGAGCCGTACTGGCTGGGCCAGGCCGGCGCGCCGGACGCCGCGGAGCCCCTGCACGGCGTGGAATCCGCGGACCTGGCGGTGGTCGGCGCCGGCTACAGCGGGCTGTGGACGGCGCTGCTCGCCAAGGAACGCGACCCCGGGCGCGACGTGGTGATCGTGGAGGCGGGCACGGCCGGCTGGGCCGCCTCCGGGCGCAACGGCGGCTTCTGCGCGGCGAGCCTCACCCACGGACTCGACAACGGGCTGAGCCGGTTCCCCGGCGAGATGGACACCCTCGAACGGCTGGGGCGCGGCAACCTCGACGAGATCGAGGACACCATCCGGCGGTACGGGATCGAGTGCGACTTCGCCCGTACCGGGGAGTTGCTGGTCGCGACGGCCGAGTGGCAGCTGCGGGAGCTGACCGCCTATCACGGCGAGGCGGAGTCCCGCGGCCTGGACGTGCGGCTGCTGGACCGGGAACAGACCCGGGCGGAGATCGGCTCCCCCACCTACCTCGGCGGGGTCTGGGACCGCACCGGCTGCGCGATGATCGACCCGGCCCGGCTGGTCTGGGGCCTGCGCCGGGTGTGCCTCGAGCTCGGCGTGCGGATCTACGAGAACTCGCCGGTCGAGCGGATCACCACGGTGCCGGGCGGGCTGCGCCTGCACACCTGGCGGGGCATCGTCGACGCGGCGCACGTCGCGCTGGCCACCGGGGCGCACGGTGGGCTCCTGCGCCGGCTGCACCACTACGTCGTGCCGATCTACGACTACGCGCTCATGACCGAGCCGCTGACCGCCGGGCAACTGGCGGCGATCGGGTGGCGGCACCGGCAGGGCGTCGGCGACGGCGGCAACCAGTTCCACTACTACCGGCTCACCGCGGACAACCGGATCCTTTGGGGCGGATACGACGCCATCTACTACTCCGGCGGGCGGATCAGCCCGGAACGCGATCAGCGCGAGGCCACCTTCGCCGTGCTCGCCGACCACTTCGCGGAGACCTTTCCGCAGCTCGCGGACGTGCGTTTCACCCACAAATGGGGCGGCGTCATCGACACCTGCAGCCGGTTCAGCAGCTTTTTCGGTACGGCGTACCGCGGGCGGCTGGCGTATGCGGCCGGATACACGGGGCTCGGCGTCGGGGCCACCCGCTTCGGCGCGAACGTGATGCTGGACCTGCTCACGGACCGGCCGACCGCGCTGACCGCGCTGAAGATGGTGCGCCGCAAGCCGATCCCGTTCCCGCCCGAGCCGGTCCGCTCCGGCGTGATCGAGCTGACCCGCTGGTCGATCGCCCGGGCGGACCGCCACGAGGGCCGCCGCAACGTCTGGCTGCGCGCCCTCGACAAGGCGGGTCTCGGCTTCGACTCCTGATCGCAGGCGCACCCTAACAGCCGACGGGACACCCGCCCAACGGGCGCAAGCTGGCTCACATTCCCCTGCCGAAATCACCCGGACCAGGCACGATGCCTGTCGTAGGCCGATCAAGGAGGTAACCGGGGATGGCACAGATCCATCATTTCGAGCACGGCTGGATCACGCCGGCGGTGAGCTACACGCTGTCGGTGCTCGGGTCGCTGCTCGGGCTGATCTGCGCCTCGCGGGTGCGTACGGCGCACAGCGCCGGCTGGCGTACCTGGTGGCTGGCGCTCGCCGCGGTGGCGATCGGCGGCACCGGCATCTGGTCCATGCACTTCGTCGCGATGCTCGGCTTCAGCGTCAGCGGCATGCAGATCCGTTACGACGTGGGAGTGACCGCCCTGAGCGCGGTCCTCGCCATCGCGGCCGTCGGCGTCGGGCTGTTCATCGTCGCCCGCGGCACCAAGGCGGTCGGCGTCCGCTTCGTCGTCGGCGGCCTCTTCGCCGGCCTGGGCGTGGCCGCGATGCACTTCACCGGCATGTTCGCGATGCGCCTCGACGGCAAGATCGACTATCTGACCAGCCGGGTCGTGGCCGCGGTGATCATCGCCGTGGTGGCGGCGACGGTGGCGCTGTGGCTCGCCATGACCGTGCGGAAGCCGTCGGCCATCGCGGCGTCGGCGCTGGTCATGGGCATCGCGGTCAACGGCATGCACTTCACCGGCATGTCCGCCATGTCCGTGCGCCCGGACGCCGGCGCCGGAATCGGCATCGGCGCGGACGCGCCGTCCGGCACGAGCGCCGGCACCCTGCTCATCCCGATCGGCCTCGCGGTCCTCTTCGGCGTCATCGGCCTCGTGTACGCCCTGATGGCCGCCCCGACCGACGAGGACCGGGCGGCCGCGGCCTACCTGGCCTCGCGGCTGGAGCAGAACGGCACCGTCGCCGCCCCCGCCGCCCCGGTGTTCGGCCAGGCGCCCCAGGTGCCGGTCCAGCGGGCGAACGGCCAGCGCCTGCCGTCGGCCGGCGCGGCCTGGACCTTCCGCGACCGCGCCGACCAGTAGCGGCGTCGATCACCGCGCGACGCGCTTGAGGCGGGCCCTCAGGGCGCGTCGCGCGATCGGCCCCAGCTCGTCCATCACCTCGATCAGCACCGCCAGCTGGTCGATGGCCTCCACCGCCCGGGCGGCGCCCGCCTCGTCGACGCCCTCGTACAGCTCCAGCCCGATGAACGCCGCCGAGACGGCCCGGGACAGGCCGGGCACGTCGGCGATCTCCGCCACGGGCGACCCGGCCAGCAGCCGGTGCAGCACCTTCTCGATCTCCACGACCCACAACCGCAGCGCCGCCGCCGTGGTCTCGGCGATCCGCTCGCTGCGCTGACCGGCCGCGAGCAGCTGCGCCAGCACCGAGACGTTGCCCTGTCGCAGCTCCTCGGCGTGCAGCTCGCGCCCCACGGCGAGCAGCTCGCGCAGCGAGGTCACCGCGTCGAAGCGCTGGGCGTACGCGCCGACCCGGGCCGCCGTGGCCTCCCGGCAGGCGGCGGAGAGCAGCTCGTCCACCGAGCCGAAGTGGTAGAACACCAGGGCCTGGTTGGCGCCGGCCGCCGCCGCGATGGTGCGCGCCGAGACGCCGGTGATGCCCTGCTCCCGCAGCACGGTCAGGGTGCCGTCGATGAGCCGTTGCTTGGTGTCGGTCATCCCTCTCCTCGGCCGGTCGCCACCGGCCGCGCCAGGTGCGGCGGGGCGATCAGCGCGTCGGTGACAAGTTGTGCGAGCCGGTCGACGACGGGCAGTTGCAGAAACCACCCGGCGTACGCCCACCCGAGCGTGACATGTCCCATTCCGCGCGCCACCGCCGCCACCCCTTCCGCGGGCACGCCGTCGGGGCCCGCGTAACGGGCCCGCCACAGCGGCACCGGGCTCTCCCCCGCCGGGAGGATGCGCAGCCGCGAGCCCCGGCTGCGAAACAGCCCGGCGACCGCCGCGCACGGTCCACAGTCGTCGTCGAGCCACAGCCGCGCCGCCGGCCCCGACCCGTACGGCCGCAGCCTCGGCCACCAGTCCCGCACGTGCCGGCGGTAGGCCTCCCATTCGGCGCCATACCGGGTGCGCAGGTCGTGGCGTTCGTGCGGCGCCGCAACAGCCGCGGAGAAGACGACAGCGACGAGCGAACCCGCGGCCAGCGTCGCGCTGCGCGTCGCGGCCGCCAGCAGCAGCATCATCAGGGCGGCGCCGAGCTGCATCGGGTTGGCGAGATAGGCGTACGGCCCGGTGGTGACCAGCCGCCGCGGCGGGTCCCACGGGAACGGCGTGCCGCCGCCGTGCGTCACGAACTCCCGCACCGCCGCCAGCGCCGGCACGGCCAGCGCGACGCCGGCCTGGGCCAGCACGAACAGCCACCGGGAGGACAACCGGTCCCAGCCACCGTCGCCGAGCGTGAACGCCGCCGTCGGCAGCAGCCAGAAGACCAGCCCGGTGAAGACGGCGACCTGCAGCAGCGCCCGCGCCACCAGCCGCCGGCCGTCCGCCGTCCAGCGCCCGAGCAGCTGCGCCGGCAGCGCCACCACGGTCAGCCCGACCAGCTCGCAGACCAGCCAGCGCGGCCCGAGCCGGACGAGCGGATCCAGCGCGGGCATCGCCGCCGCGTCGATCCAGAGCAGCAGGCCCAGCGCCACCGGAAGCGGGACGACGCGGCGCAGCAGAACGGGCAGCGGTCCCCACAGCGCCGCCCACCCGAGCCACAGGTCGATCGGCATGCCTCGGTAGGAGCCGTCGACCGGGGCGAAGGCGTACCAGTCGGCGGCCGCGGCGACCTCGTGCAGCGCGGCGATCCCGGCCAGCGCGGCGAGGAACGCGAGGGACGCGCCCGCGTACCCCCGCCGATCGCGCTCCGCCCGGGCCGCCGCCAGCACCGCGAGCGCCGGCACGGCCAGGCAGAGGTAGCGGGCCGCCGTCACGGCAGCGCCAGCATGTCGAGCAGGTGCTCGCCGCCCGCGTGCATCAGCCGATCCTGGATCGGCCCGAAATACCACGACGGATCGAGCCGCCGCTGGTACCCCAGCACGACCGTCACCTCGGTCCGCCCGGCGCCGACGGCGTGCCAGCGCACCGAGGCGCCGCGCCACCGCAGCCAGCGGGCGGTGATCGAGTCGTCCGACAGCACGTCGAAGTCCACCTCGTCCGGCCCGGCGGCGCGCACCTCCGTGATGATCGCCCCGCCCGCGCCGTGCGAACTCCCGTCGTAACCGAACATCCATCGATCACCCGGCTCGAGCCCGTCGCCCATCACGTGCGTCGGCGCCGGCGCGCCCAGCAGCCGCAGCGGAAGCCGGCCGAGGGCGACCGGCCGCGGCCCCGCCGCCAGCCGGTCCCGCACCGCGGCCGGTTCGAGCGCCACCACCCGGCTGACCTCGACGGATTGATCCGGCTGGATCCGCAGGTCCTGGCTCGTCCCCTCGATCCCGCCGACCAGCAGCAACGGGAGCGGCAGGACGGCGAGCATCCGCGACCGCCGGGCGAGCCGGATCAGGGCCGCGGTGCCGTGCGCAACCGCGTAGACCAGCGGCGACGCGATCAGCACGCAGATGGCACCCTCGTGCAGCGCGACGGCGGCCAGCAGCAGCACGATGGTGGTCAACCGGAAGACCCGGCCGTGCGTGGTCTTTCCCGGTGTCAGGGCGAGGGCGGCAGCCAGGAGCGCCGGCAGCACCACGAAGAGCAGGGCGCTGTCGGCCCGGCCGCTCCGCACCGTGTAGCCGAAGACCGCCAACCCGAACGCGGCAATCAGGCATGCCAAGCCCCAGTTTGCTCTGGTCCGGCGCTGTTCCTGCGCTGCCATCCCTCACCCTCCCCCGTTTTGAGCGATCGCTCAATACTCGGGATAGTAACCACTCTTTGAGCGATCGCTCAAGTTTCGGTGGACCTGGATACGGGCTTCGGCGGACCAGGGCCGGCAGCGCGACGGTTCCGATCCGCATCCACGGGTTCCCCGGATCCTGCGGGTCGGCACCGACGGATATGCCAAGATCGATCGCCACACAATGGGGTCCGGTGCCGAATGCGGCCCTCCCCAGTCCGGTCGCCGGCTCCCAAGATCGGACACCTGAACGGCAAAGCGCCCGACCGCGTACGCGGTCAGGCGCTTTGACCTGGACTTGCTCTGGGGTGACCGACGGGACTTGAACCCGCGACCCCCGGGACCACAACCCGGTGCTCTACCAGCTGAGCTACGACCACCATGCCGCCTTGCCGCGGAAGCTCCCGTGGCGCGTGCCGGACAAGCATAGCGGCAACACCCGCCCGGCCGTCGACCGGGTTACCGCGCGGCGCGCTCCGGCATTTTCGCCCTACAGCTCGGCGGCGATGGCGCGGGCCTGGTCGACGTCCGGGCCGGGCAGCGGGACGAAAACGGTGCGGCGGTAATACTCCAGTTCGCGGATGCTCTCGCGGATGTCGGCGAGGGCACGGTGGGCGAGGCCCTTCTGCGGCTGGCCGAAGTACACGCGGGGATACCAGCGGCGGGCCAGCTCCTTGATCGACGAAACGTCGATCATGCGGTAGTGCAGGAAGTCGTCCAGCGCCGGCATGTCCCGGGCGATGAACCCCCGGTCGGTGGCGATCGAGTTGCCGCACAGCGGCGCGGTGCGCGGGTTCGGCACGAACTCCCGGACGTACGTCAGCACGGCGTCCTCGGCCTCGGCCATGGTGACCGTGGACCTGCGAACCTCGTCGGTGAGGCCCGACTTGGCGTGCATGTCGCGCACCACCTCGGGCATCGCGTCGAGGGCCGCGTCATCGGCGTGAATGACGAGGTCGATGCCCTCGCCGAGAATTTCGAGATCGGGTCCGGTCACCAGCGCGGCCACCTCGATCAGGGCATCCTTGCCCAGGTCGAGACCCGTCATCTCACAGTCAATCCACACCAGAAGATCCGCCACAGGGCCAGCCTACGCGTAGCGCGGATGGCGCGTCGCCGCGTCCGGGCCACCCACTCGGGGGGCGTAACACCCACACGGGGCCAGTTTCACCCTAGAAAGCCCGTATTCGACATATGGCTACCCAGTTCCCCCTAGCAGGGTTTAAACTGGTTTTAACGGACGAAACCCCCTTTCGGTTACTCCGTTCCCCCGGTAAAGGGCCCTCCACGTCGGCAGCGCGGAGGGCCCTTTCGGTTTGCCTCTCATTGGGCGGCTCGATTGCTTCCCGTGGGCGGCCGCGGCCGGTCCCCGCCGACCGTGAGCCGGCTGCCCACGGGACCGGCGGGCAGGCCGCGGCCGCCCCTGCTTCTCCGCCGGCTACTCCTCGGTGGGCTGCTGGCGCGGACCGCCCTTGCGGGGCGGACGGGTGAGCCTGATCGGCGGCTCCTGAGTCGCCGGATCGGGCGTGGGCAGGCCGGAGGCGGTGGTGTTCCGACGGCGCCGGCGGGCGGCGGAATCGCCGCCGAGCAGTTCGGCGACCTCCGCCTTGTAGTCCGCCAGGCGGTTCAGCGAGCCCGAGGCTCCGCGCTTCGCCGGCCGGTCGTCGTCCGCCTTGGCCTTCGCCGCCCGGGCGTTCCCCGCCTGGGCTGCGGGCTGCGCCGCCTGCTGCTCGGCCGCCGGGCGAAGGCCCGCGACGCGCTGCCCGGCGATGCGCTGCTCCGCCTTGGGCGCGGGGCGGGTGGCATCGGCGCTCGCACCGGTCGCGCCGGTCGCGGTCGCCGGGTGGGTCGGGAGGTCGCGCTGCCGTTCGGCCGCCGGGCCGGGCCGCGAGGCGGCCGGAGCCGAGGCGGCAGGGCTCGAGGAGCGGATCACGGCGGCGCCGTGGCCGGCCTGGGACGGCTCACGGTCCGGATCCGCCGGACGGGACGGGCCGGGCACCGAGGGCCGGGGCACGGGCGGGCTGGTCGGCGGCGTCGGGCTCGGCTCGGTCGGCGCCGGGCGGGTCGGCGTCGGCGCCGTATTCCGCGCACCGGCCGCGGCCGGCACAGCGGCCCTCGCAACTACCGAGGCCGAAGCCGAAACAGCGGCCTGCGGGGCAGCGGCGGCCCGCGAGGCAGCGGCGGCCCGCGGGACAGCGGCGGCCCGCGAGGCAGCGGCTGCCGGCGGGGCAGCGGCGGGCCTTGCGCCGGCCGGAGCCGAGACAGGCGCCTTGGCACCGGACGGCGGTGCGGCGGGCGCCTTGGCACCGGCCGGAGCCGGGGTCGCCGCCTGCCCGCCGGCCTTCGGCGCGTTGGTCGCGCTTCCGCCCGGCGTGACAGGCGCGCCACCCGCGGGAGTGCCGGACGCGCCGGCGGCCCGCGGAACAGACGCGCCACCCGCCGAAGTGCCAGACGCGCCGCCGGCCCGCTTGGCGGATACACCGCCCGCCGGTGTGGCAGGGCCGCCACCGGCCCCGGTGTCAGACGCGCCACCCGCCGGAGTGCCGGACGCGCTGGCGGCTCGCGTGGCGGACGCGCCAGCCGGGGTGGGCTTCGGCGTCGTTGCCGCCGGAACCTGCGGCGTGCGGGGGGCCGGTCCGGCCTGGTTGCCCGGCCCGGACGTCGATCGGGTTTCCGGCGCGGCCGGACCGGTCCGCGGCCGGGCGGTCACGGCGCCGGACGAACCGGACACCGCCGGTGCGACGTGGTGATGCGTGGTCTGGGTGCCCGGCACGCCCGACCGGTTCGGACCGGTCGACTGTGCCGGAGCCGACGGCGCGGCGGGGCTCGAGGCCTGCGCCGGCGGCCGCGCCGCCGAGGCGGGCCGGGCCGGGGGCGAGGTCTCGGGCGGCGTGGGTGCCGCCTCGCGGTTCGCCGGCTTGTCGTCGGCCGCGGGGTCCTTCGCCGGCGGCTTCGGCAGGCCGACGCGAACGGAGTCCGCGCGGGTCAGGCCCGTGGCCGCCCAGTCCGGCGTGGAGGAACCACCGAACAGGGCATTCCGCGGGGTCGCGGCGGCGGGCCGGGCGGCCTTCGCCGGCACGGTGGTTCCGGCACCGGCCGCGTCGCCGGAGACCGCGGGAACGCCGTCACCGCCGGACGATGCGGGGGCGGGGGCGGCCTTCGGCTTGGCGGCTACGACGGCCGCGAGCGCGGCGGCCGCACGGGCTGCCGCTTCCCCGGCGCCCGCCGCGCGGGCCGCCACCCCCTCGGCACCGGCCGGTGCCCCGGCGGCAGGCACCCGAGGCTTCTCCGGCGCAGCCTTGACCATGTCATTCGGCGCGACCGGCCCGGAATCCTTGGCCCCGATCGACCCAGCCTCGACGGCCTCCTTCGGCGCGCCCGGACCAGACTTGGCGGCCTCCTTGACCGCAGTCGACCCAGCCTCGACGGCCTCCCTCGGCGCGCCCGGACCAGACTTGGCGGCCTCCCTGGCTGCAATCGACCCAGCCTCAGCGGCCTCCCTCGGCGCGATCGGGCCAGACTTCCCGGTCTCCTTCGGCTCGACCGACTCAGCCTTCGCGGCCTCCTTCGGCGGGACCGGCGCAGCCTTCGCGGCCTCCTTCGGTGGGACCGGCGCAGACTTGGCGGCCTCCTTCGGCGGGACCGGCGCAGACTTGGCGGCCTCCTTCGGCGGGACCGGCGCAGACTTGGCGGCCTCCTTCGGCGGGACCGGCGCAGCCTTCGCGGCCTCCCGAGATGCGGCAGGCTCGGCGGCGTCGATCCGGGGCGTGGTCTGCTCGCCGGCCGGCGCATCGGTGCCGGAGACCGGCTGCAGGCGCGCGGCCACGGCCGCGATGACGTTCGGCTCCTCGGACTTCGCGGCCGCGGCGTCCGGCCCCGGGCGCCCCACCGTCGCGGCTCCCGCCACGAGATCCCGAGCAGCGGAGGCCGCCGGTCCGTCCTTGGCGGCGCCGTCCGGCGCCGGCGCATTCCCGGCGGTGCTCATCGCCGATGGACCGGCCGATGCCGGCTTGCGGGAGGCGTTGAGCGCCGCCTCCGCGCGGGCCTCGGTTTCCCGGGCGCGGACGGCCGCCGTCTCCGCCACCCACGCACCCACTGCGGACGCCTGGAAGATCGGCAGGTCGGTCGGCTGCGGCGCCGAGCGGCGCCGCCCCGGACGATCGGCCACCCGGCCGAACAGCGGGTCCGTCGGCGAGATCGGCAGCGACGGGTCGCTCATGGACTCCGGCGCGGCGTCGACCGCGATCAGGCCGAGCGGCTCTCCCGGCGCCGGCGGGACGAAGACGCCGGACGCCCCGGGCGCGGAAGCGACCGCCGGCGACCTGGACGGCACGCCGGTGGCGGGCCCGGACGTGGTCGCCGCCCCGGAGACCGGCACGGCCGGCATCGGGATGGCCGCGCCACGACCGGACCTCGGCGCCGACGGCTGCGAGAACGAGGGCGAGGAAGAGGAGGAGGTGGACGGCGGCCAGGACGGCGGCCGGGAGCGCGGCTGCGAATCGGCGAGGGTGCGCGGCCGGTGCGTGCCCGCGTGCCGGCCGCCGCCCGTGCGGCTCAGCGGCAGCGGCGCGCCGATCGCCTGCATCAGGTCGGGTACCTGGCTCGGCTCCACGATGTAGACCACCTCGCGGCGCCGGGACGGCCAGCCGAGGACGATCATGCCGACCATCACGAGCATGCTTCCCAGGATCAGCAGGGCCCAGGTCACCTGGTTCAGCCATGCCGGCAGGACCGCCGCCGTGCTCTCCAGGCGGACGCCGGGCTGGGCCGCGGTGTTCATCAGCACCAGGCTGTACTCGGTGTCGCGCAGGCCCGCCGGGTTCCAGTCCAGTGCGCCCTCGCCCGACCTCAGCCAGAAGCTCTGGCGGCCGGGAAGCTGTTCCGGGGCGACGGTGCCGGATCGCACCTTGCTGGTCACCGGCAGCGCGCCCGTGCCGAGGTCGATCGAGGTGACCGCGATCTGCGGGACGTCAGCCAGGTAGCGGCTCACGTCGGCCGCCGGGCCGATGCCGATGAACGCCGGGGCGCCACCGGATTCCGCGGTCAGGCGCAGCCGGGTGTCGTTGAGGCGGGCGAACGGCGCGTCGTTTTCGAGCAGGCCGTCGAAGTCGTCCACCACTACCGCATAGCCGGACGTGGCCACGCGCTGCATGTCGCCCGTGAAGGCGCCGTTCGGATCCCGGTGCTGCATGGCGGCCCAGAATGCGCCGCCCGCCAGCAGAGTCGGTAGTCCGACGGTCAGCAACAGCATGCCGAGGATCGTGCGGAACACCCGCATCTCGATCTCCCTCTTCTCGGTGGTACTGCGCAGACCATACAGACCGAAATAACACCAAAATGGATAAACGGTTACTTAGGCCCCGAGAGAGAACAATGGCCCGGTCTGCGTACGCAGACCGGGCCATTGGGAAGGCGCGCGAGTCAGGAGATTTTGACCGTCATCGTCAGCGTGGACTGGTCGATTTCGCTCGTACGCAGGGTGAACTTGAGCGTCCAGTCCCCCGCCGCCGGCAGCGCGACGTCCCCGATCGCGTGGAAGTCGGTGATCCGCAGCAGCGGCACCTCGATCGGCTCGATGCCCTTGGACGGCAGCGCCGCGGTCGCCGTCCACTCCACGACCGGCAGCGGCTTGTTGTCCAGCGTGTAGGCGTACAGGTGCAGGGAGTTGTTGCCAACGGTCGCCGGGAACACGTCCACCTGAAGCGACGCCGAATCGTTCGCGACCGTCTGCGAGATCGTCGTGGACGCGGCACCGCCGTCGGCCGCGGTGGCCGTACGCGGGGGCGCGATCTGCACCAGCGCGGCGGTCACGCCCAGCACGACCGCGGTGACGGCCAACTCGGCGATCACCACGCGGCGCAGCCTCCCGGGCCCGGACTCGGCGCGACGGTCGCGGACGAGCCTGCGCGAATAGGACGCCATCGCCATCACCACGGCGGCCAGCGCGATCTTCGCCAGGATGAGCCGGCCGTACGTGCTGCCGAAGAGGCCCTCGAACGAGGCGACCTCGATCAGCGCCTGCACCGAGCCGGCGATGAGCAGCGCGGCGACCGCGGTCGCCGCCCAGCGCGACCAGATCGGCAGGATCGCGCCCAGCTCGCGCTCGTCGGCCAGGCGCAGCAGGAATCCGGCGAGCATGACGAGGCCGCCCAGCCAGACCGCCATGGAGCCCAGGTGGATCGTGTCCACGACGACCGAGACACCGGCGACCGGGGACGCGGTCGGGTGGCCGGTGAGCGGCCAGGTGGCCAGCGCCGCCACCCCCAGCACGCCGAGCAGCGCCAGGTCGGCCTTCGACCCGCCGCCCTCGCCGCTGAGCAGCGGGCGCAACAGCAGGGCCGCCGCGACCACGACGCCGAGCCGGACGAGCATGACCGCGCCGAACGTGCTGCCGAGCACGTCGCGCAGGTCCGCGCCGGTGACGTCGAACAGCCCGGATCCGGTCGTGTAGGGCGCCTGCAGCCAGATGGCGAGCACCGTGCTGCCGAGCACCAGCCCGACGCCGCTCCAGACCAGCCGGGCCGGGCCGCTGCGCGAGAGCCGGTGCGGCCAGAGCAGGGCGAGCACCAGCACGGGGCCGATCAGGAGCACCAGGCCGGTGTACCCGAGGTATTTGCCGACCGGGATCAGGGCGCGGACGACCGGGTCGACCGATTCCGCGGCGCCGTTTTCGGTCGGCGGGGTGGAGGTCGCGCCGACCGAGTAGGTCAGGCTGCCGGCGACCGGGTGGCTGTCGGCCGAGACGACCCGGTAGCTGACCAGGTAGGTGCCGCGCCCGCCGCCGGTGCGCAGCGGGATCACGACTGTGTTTCCGTTCGCCTGCGGCTCGCCCTGGTCCGCTCGGCTGCCGTCGGGGGCCAGCACCTGGATCTTGCCGGAGATCAGCTGCACCGACTCGCTGAAGGTCAGCGTGACCTTGTTGGGCGCGTCCGGGACGATCGTGTCGCTCGCCGGGTCGCTGGCGACCAGGGCGGCGTGCGCGGACGCCGGCGCGGCGGGCCCGAGCAGGACACAGAACAGCCCCACCAGGAGCCCGAAGCCGGCGGCGAGCAACCGCCGGGCGCCGGGGCGGAACCGCGCCGGGGCCGGCCGGCGACGGCCGGCCGCGGGCCGGGCCGCGGACGGTCCGAGTCGGTCGATGGCCCCGGGCAGATCAACGTTCATGCGCGCAATGCTCCCCGATGGCTCGCCGGGCTCCGCAGCATAGTCGCACGCGGGGCGGAAAGTGAGGACTAGAGATTGTCGTCGACATGGTGACGATAGTTCCCAGAACCTCTGACAAATCTGGCCGGGCGTAGCATCTCCGGTTGTGACGGCGCCTGATCCACTCGACTCGCTCGCCCTGCGGGCCCGGGCCGGCGACGCGAGCGCGCAGGTCGCGTTCGTCCGCGGCACCCAGGCCGAGGTGTGGCGATTCACCGCCGCGCTGGTCGACCCCGGCGCCGCCGACGACCTCACCCAGGAGACCTACCTGCGCGCCTTCAAGGCGCTGCCCGCCTTCGAGGGGCGCTCGGCGGTGCGCACGTGGCTGCTCGGCATCGCCCGGCGCACCTGCGCCGACCACCTGCGTGCCGTCGTGCGCAGGCGCCGCCTCGACGCCCGGCTCGCCGAGCAGGCCTGGACCGAGGTCCCCCGGCAGAGTGACTCCGCGCATCGGCTCGGCGCCGCCGACCTGCTGAGCCGCCTCGGCGAGGAGCGCCGCACCGCGTTCGTGCTCACCCAGGTGCTCGGCATGTCATACGCGGAGGCCGCCGAGGTCGAGGAGGTTCCGGTGGGGACGATCCGTTCGCGGGTGGCCCGGGCCCGCGAGGAGCTCGTGACCGCGGTCGCCGCGGCACAGGCGAGCTGATCGGCACACACACAGCCGATACTCAGGCGCGCGACGGAACCCGACGGCGGCGGGCGCCGACTAAGGGGGCGTGAGCATGGAGACGAGGCAGTCTGCCCGGATGACGGCCGACTGGCGGTGGATCTCGACGGGAGTCCGCCTGGGCCTGGCCACGGTGTGGCTGGTCGCGGGGGCCCTGAAGATCCAGGACCTGGCCGGTTCCGGGCGCGCGGTGAACGCGTACGAGATCTTTCCGTATGAGGTCGCCAAGGTGATCGGTGCGGCCCAGCCGTTCCTGGAGATCGCCCTTGGCCTGCTGCTGCTGGCCGGTCTCGCGGTGCGGCTCAGCGCCGGCATCTCGGCCGTGCTGCTGCTGATCTTCATCGCGGGAATCGCCTGGGCCTGGGCCCGCGGCCTGCAGATCGACTGCGGCTGCTTCAGCGCGGGCGGGACACTGGGCGCGGGCCAGACCCCGAAGTACGCGCTCGACATCGCCCGCGACATCGGCTTCCTCGTGCTCGCCGGGTTCCTGCTGTGGCGGCCGCAGACCCGTTACTCGATCGACGGCGCCCTGATGGGAGAGAAGTGAGCGGGAAGAAGAATCTAGACCGGAGCAAGGCCAAGCGCGTCGTCCAGGAGCAGCTGGCCCGCGAACGCCGCCGGAGGGTCACGCTCTGGACCAGCCTCGGCGTCGTCGCCGTGCTGGTCATCGCCGGCCTGATCGGCTGGAGCGTCGCCGCCGGCCAGGAGAACGAGAAGACCGCCGGCCTCACGACGCCGAGCGTCGCGGTGGACGAGGGCACGGCGTTCGCTGTCGGCACCGGGCCGGTGAAGGTCGACATCTACGAGGACTTCATGTGCCCGGTCTGCGGGCGGTTCGAGGCCTCGGTGCAGACGACGATCGACCAGCTCGTCGCCGACAACAAGGTGACGGTGCAGTACCACCCGATCGCGATCCTGGACCACGCCTCGAGCACCGAGTATTCGACCCGGTCCGCCGGCGCCTCGGCCGCGGCCGCGCAGGGCGGCAAGTTCGCCGAGTACCACCGGGTGCTCTTCGCCAATCAGCCGCAGGAGGGCGGCCCGGGCCTCGACGACGCCAAGCTGATCGAGCTGGGCCGGTCGGTCGGCCTGACCGACTCCGCGTTCGCCGGCGCGGTCGACGACGGCACCTACCACGCCTGGGCCACCAAGGTCACCGGCACGGCGGCCTCGCGGGGCGTGAACAGCACGCCGACCGTACGGGTCGCCGGCACGGACCTGGAGCAGCGCACGCCGCAGGGGCTGATCGCCGCGGTGGAGGCGGCCGGCGCGTGAGGCGTGCCGCCCTGTTCGTCGCCGTGCTGGCCGGCGCGTTGCTCGTGCCGGCCGGCCCGGCTCAGGCTCACGGCGGGGACGCCCCCGACGCCACGGCGTACCGCACCCAGGTCAGCGGGATCGATCCCGCCGAGCCCGGGCTGACGGTCCGGGTCGTCGAGGCGGGCGCGCGGCTCGAACTCGTCAACCGGACCGGCCGGACCGTCGAGGTGCTCGGCTACGACGGCGAGCCCTACCTCGAGGTGCGGCCGGACGGCGCGTTCGAGAACGTCAACTCGCCGTCCACGTACCGCAATCGGACCCTCACCGGCGACACGCCGGTGCCGCCGGGTGCCTCGCCGGCCGCGGCCCCGCAGTGGCGCCGCGTCTCCACGGACCCGAGCGTGCGCTGGCACGACCAGCGCACCCGCTGGCTCGGGGAGGACCCGCCGCCGCAGGCGCGGGCCGACGGGTCGCACAGCCACAAGCTGCGCGACTGGGTGGTCCCGCTGCGCGAGGGTGTGCGCACGTTCCAGGTCAACGGGACTCTGACCTGGGAGCCGCCCCCGCCGGCCTGGCTGTGGTGGCTGGGTGCGCTCGCGCTCGCCGCAGGCGTTACGGCCCTCGGCCGGCGCCGCCCGCGCTGGATCGGCCCGGTCGCGGCCGCCGCCGGCACGATCACCCTCGGGTACGCGGCCGCGCGCACGAGCGTCGGCGTGAGCGGTCAGGCTCCGGCCTACGTGGCCGCGGTGCTCGCCGTCGTCGCGGGCGTGCTGACCTGGCTCGGCCGGGCGCCGTTCGTGCTCGCCCTGGCCGGCGCCGTGCTCACGGTCTTCGGCGGGCTGGCCGACGTGGGCGTCTTCGGCCAGGCGGTGGTCTCGTTTCCGGGTCCGTCCTGGCTCGCGCGGACGGCGGTGCTGATCGCCGTCGGCGCCGGGGTGGGCATGGCGGCGACGGGCGTGCTGCGGCTGCGGGCGGCACCGATATCTTCTTCAGTCATGACTGAGCGACTCACGCCGGGTGACCCGGCCCCCGAGTTCACCCTGCCCACCGACGCCGGCGACACCCTCTCGCTGAAGGATCTCCGCGGCCGCCGGGTCATCCTGTACGTCTACCCGGCCGCGATGACGCCGGGCTGCACGAAGCAGGCCTGCGACTTCCGCGACTCGCTCGGCTCCCTGCAGGCGGCCGGCTACGAGGTCGTCGGCATCTCGCCGGACACCCCGGCCAAGCTGGCGAAGTTCCGCGAACGCGACGCGATCACCTTCCCCCTGGTCAGCGACCAGGACAAGAGCGTGCTGACCGCGTACGGCGCGTTCGGCGAGAAGCAGTTGTACGGCAAGACGGTCACCGGGGTGATCCGCTCCACGTTCGTCATCGACCCCGACGGCGCGATCGAGCGGGCGCTCTACAACGTAAAGGCGACGGGTCACGTGGCCAAGCTGCGCCGGGATCTTGGTATCGACTGACTCGTGCCGCAAAATTCGCGGATCCTGAGGGGCGATGCCGATTAAAGCGGCAACCACCGTTCCGCTACGGAGACGCCGATGCCGAAGTTCAAGCTGCCCCGCCGCTCCCGCCAGGCGACACCCGCCGCCGAGACGGGCGCGCGCGGCGGCCTGCTGCGCAACCTGCGCGTGTCGCAGAAGTTGTTCGTGTCCTTCGGCGTGCTCAGCCTGCTGGTCGTGACCATCGGCGTGGCCGGTGGCATCGCGCTGAACGAGGTCAACAGCCGGCTCGAGGGCAACTACGCGAACCTGCAGTCCACCGCCCGGATCGGCCAGGTCCGCGCGGACGTACAGCAGGCCACCTCGCAGTCGATGAAGCTGATCCTGCGCTCGCCGCTCTCCGACGTCAGCAGCGTGCAGACGGCGATCAGGCGGCTGGACGCCAGCATCGACAGCAACTGGGCGGCGTACTCGAAGGACCCGTCGGCCGGCACCAAGGCCGACATGGCCGCGTTCGCCGCCGGCCTGGCCGAATACCGCAAGATCCGCGACGAGCAACTCGTGCCGGCGGCCAAGGACAACAGCCTGAGCGCCTACCTCGGGGTGCAGAACAACTACATCGACCCGCTCACCAACAAGATCACCGTGGCGCTGAACAACCTCGCCGGCATCGAGGACAAGGCCGCGCAGCAGCAGATGGCGGACGCACGCAGCAACGCCACGGCGGCGCGGCTGATCATCGTCGTGCTGATCGGCATCGCCCTGGCCTTCGCCGTGGTCATCGCCCTCGTGGTCAGCCGGGCCATCGCCGGCCCGCTCGGTGAGACCGTCAAGGTTCTGGAGGCGCTCGCCGAGGGCCGGCTGGACCAGCGCCTCAAGGTCAGGGGCCGCGACGAGGTCGGCCGCATGGCCGAGGCGCTTAACACGGCGCTCGACCGGCTCACCTCGGCGCTGCGTGACATCGGCGCGAACGTCACCACGCTCGCCTCCTCGTCCGAGGAGCTGACGGCGGTCGCCGGCCAGATGAACTCGTCCGCGAGCCGCTCGGCCAGCCGGGCGCAGGCGGTCTCCACCGCCTCCGGGGAGATCAGCAACAACATCGCCACGGTGTCCGCCGGCGCCGACGAGATCGGCACCTCGATCACCGAGATCGCGCGCAGCACGTCCAGCGCGGCCGACGTGGCCGGTCAGGCGGTGCGCATCTCCGGCGACGCGGGCGCGATCCTGCAGAAGCTGGGCGAGTCCTCCGCCGAGATCGTCTCCGTCATCAAGATCATCACCGGCATCGCGGAACAGACCAACCTGCTCGCCCTCAACGCGACCATCGAGGCCGCCCGCGCCGGCGACGCCGGCAAGGGCTTCGCGGTCGTCGCCGGTGAGGTCAAGGAGCTGGCACAGGAGACGGCCCGGGCGACCGAGGACATCCGGACCCGGGTCGGCGCGATCCAGACCGACTCGGCGGCGGCGGTCGCGGCGATCGCCGAGATCGGCGCGGTCATCGACAAGATCAACGCGACCCAGACCGCGATCGCGGCCGCGGTCGAGGAGCAGACGGCGACGACCAACGAGATGGGCCGCAACGTGGGCGAGGTCGCGGCCGGTTCCCGGGCGATCTCGTCGAACGTGGCCGAGGTCGCCGAGGCGGCGGAGGAGACGACGAACGCGGCCGCGAACACGGCCGAGGCCGCCGACGAACTGGCCCGCGTGGCCCACGAACTGCAACTGAGTCTGGCGATGTTCCGCTACTGATCCCTCCGGGGACCGCCGACCCACGGCGGCCGTCATGCGGCTCGATCCGCAAGGCGGCCGCCGTGCCGTATCCGCGGCGTCGCCGGCCCGCAGCCGGTCGGCGCAGGCGGCGGGCGGCGCAGGCGGCGGGCCCGCCGATCGTCGTCAGCGCCCCGCGGCCAGCTTCGCCTTCATCGCCTCGGCCAGGGCCAGGGCGCCGTTCAGCGGCCGGACCATCACCGTGAACTCGTCGATCGACCCGTCCTCGCCGCGATGCAGGAAGTCGCAGCCCTCGACCTGCCGCTCGCCGATCCTCGCCCGGAACACGAGCGCGTGATCCGCGGCGTCGGGCGCCCCGATCTCCCGCGTGTAGGTGAAGTCCTCGAAGACCTCGATCACCGCGCGCAGGACGACGGCCACGGCCGCGCGACCCTCGTACGGCGTGAAGGCGATCGGGCTGTGGAAGACGACCTTGTCGGCGAGGAGCGCGACGGCGGCGTCGATGTCGCGTGCTTCGACTGCGGCGCGGAACGGATGCACGGCCACTCCCTAGTACTCAACAAATTGAATAGGTGCGGATGACGCTAACCCCCGAGTCCGCGACTGTCCAGACACCAGCGCGGCCGCCGGACGCGGACGCGGCCGGGAAGGTCGATTACCGGACCACCGTCTAGACTCGTCTCCACACGATTCGCCGAGCAGGCGAATTAGGCGGAAGTGGCGTAATTGGCAGCCGCGCTGGGTTTAGGTCCCAGTACTCGAAAGGGTGTGCGGGTTCGAGTCCCGCCTTCCGCACCCCGTGGTGTCGCGCACCGTCCTTCGTGCCTGCCGCCGTCCCGAGGGGCAAAGGGCGCGAGGATTGCGGGCATGACGTTGTCGTTCGTGCTCGATCCGCCGCTGACCGCCACCCTGCGCGCCCGGATCGTCGACCTCTGGGCCGAGGTCACCAACGCGGGCGGCGCCGTCGGCTTCGTCGCGCCGGTCACCGTCGACGAGGTGCGGCCGGTCGCCGAGGCGGCCTTCGCCGGAGTCGGGTCCGGGCTCGACCGGCTGCTCGTCGGGCTGGACGGCGACCGCCCGGTGGCGCTGCTCTTCGTCACCGACAACAGGTTCGAGCTCAAGGCGCACTGGCGCGTCCTCAAGCGAGTCATGGTCGCGCCCGGCAGCCAGGGCCGCGGCCACGGCGTCGCGCTGATGCGGGAGGCCGCCGCGGTGGGCCGCAAGATGGGCCTGGACGGCCTGCAGGTGACGCTCCGGGACGGGCACGGCCTGGACGCCTTCTACCGCGGCCTCGGTTACCGGGAGGTGGGCCGGATTCCGGGCGCCCTGCGCGTGGCGCCGGGCGACCACCGCGACGAGGTCCTCATGTGGCTCGACCTGCGCTGAGTTTCAGCAGCGGGAGGCCTTCGGCTCGGCCGCGGCCAGCGCCACCTCCTCCGGCGCCGCGGCGGCCTCGGTCGATTCCGGCAGCGGCGCGGCCGGCGAGGAGGACGAGGCGCTGGGCGACGGCGAGGGCTTCGACGGCGCGGGCGAGGCCTTCTTCTTCTTCGGCACGACGGGCGGCACGGCGGAGGACGAGCCGGTGGCGAACCGTACGGAGGTCGTCTGCTTCTTCTGCGGCAGCAGCTTGATGTTCCTGGCGGTGATGGTCCTGCCGTAGATGTCGGTCATCCTGACCTGGAACGGGCCCCCGCCCGTCTGCCCGTCGATGATCCAGACGTTGTAGTCCTCGAGCGCGGCCTTCTTCCAGGCGCCGCCCGGGCCCTTGGCCTGCACCGACCTGATCGGGTTGGAGTGGTTGTCGATCGTCACGGCCCAGTAGTACTGCGAGGTGCCCTCGACGAAGGTGATGCTCAGCGGGCCCGGCGCCGGCGCGTTCGGCACCGCCCGGTAGGTGATCGGGATGATGCCGTCGATCTCCTTGCCGATCCTGTTGAACGCCGTGCGGCTCAGGTCGAGGTGGCCGACCGGGCATTCCGGGCAGGAGTCGAAGACCTTGACGCGGACCTTGCCCTTGGGCCCGGTCACGTCGAGGTAGGAGCCGCACGCCGTCGCGCCCGAGTACTCGGTCCGGCCGAGGGCGACGTACAGGTCGTCGGCGGGCGGCTCGGTCGAGCAGTTGCCCTGCGTGCCGGCCAGGTCGTAGAACGTCGCCTTGCCCTTGTGCTTGGCGCTGCTCGGCGGGGCCGCGCACGCGGAGCCGCTGTTCTGCAGCAGCATTGCCACGCCGAGGACTCCGGCGAGCAGCACGGCGCCGCCCGTGGCGAGCCAGCGGGGGGCGAGGAGGCGATGAGCGGTCACGCTGACGCATCCTTCGCGGCCGTGCCGCCCGCGGGCAACCCTCCTAAGGCAGAGCTAAGGAAGTCTCCCCCACCCGGATTACCCCGTCGTCGCCCGGAGCCAGGTCCGGGATCAGATTGACGCCGAAGCGCAGGCCGTCGGCGTACCGGCGGTGCCGGCCGAGTGCGCGCAGCGGCTGGCGCCCGATCTCGCCGGTCTCCTGATCGATTGTCGTCACCACGCAGCGCCTGCACGCGCTCGCGACGCGGAAGGTCACGTCGCCGACCCGCAGGCGGGCGCCGAGCCAGTCGTCCTCGGCCCAGGGCCGGGCTCCCGCGATGACGACGTTGGGCCGGAAGCGGGTCATCGGTACGGGTTCGTCGCCCTCCTCGAGCAGCCAGTCGTTGACCGCGTCGAGGGAGGCGGGGTTGGTGAGCAGCAGCGGGAAGCCGTCCGCGAGGCTGACCCGGTCGCTGGGCAGCGCGTCCGTCTCGATCGGCCGCACCGAGGTGTCGGCGAGCCAGGCCAGCCGGGCCGGGCGGCCCAGGAAGGCCGAGACGAACTCCGTGGCGGCCGTCGCGACGCGCGCCGACAGCGGCGGCTTCGAGCTGAAGACCCGGATTGTCTCCTTCGGGCCGTCGACCGGCTCGTCGACGCGGAAACCGTTCAGCTCCAGCCCGCCGGGGCGCGGCACCGGCTGCAGCCGGGTCAGCTCCGGAGCCATCCGCTGCGTGATGCCGACCCCGTCCGCGTCGATCATCATCCACCGGCGGTCGCCGGCGAGACCCCACGGCTCCACCCGAGCCTCGTCGTGGTCCAGGCGGTGACCACCCTTGACCGGGTACGTGTGCAGCGAGCTGATCCGCATCCGACCAGGGTAGGCGGCGCCCCGCGCACCTGCGGTCCGCCGTCCGGCCGGACGGCGGGGCCACCATCGCAGCGGGACAACCCTCAGGTTTCGCTGCAAATGCGGGCGGCCCACTAGGCAGTGAAAGTTTTTATGCATAGTCTGCAGTCGTGAATGAAGGAGCTGTCAGGACGGCCGAACGCGTGCTGGATCTATTCCAGGGCGCCCGGCTGACCCCGACACAGCGCCGCATCGCGCACAGCCTGGTCCAGCACGCCTCCTCCGCGGCGTTCCTCTCCGCGGCCGAGGTCGCGGAGCTGGCCGGGGTGAGCCAGCCGTCGGTCACCCGGTTCGCGATGGCGCTGGGCTACCCGGGATATCCCGCACTGCGCCGCAGGCTGCGCGCCCTGGTCGACGTGGACGCCGCGCCGGCCGACAACGGCGACAACGCCACCCAGCGGGCGCTGCGCGGGGAGACCCGGCACCTCGAGCAGATGGCCGACCAGCTGGGCAACCTCGACGCGGTGCACCGGGCCGCCGGGCTGCTGGCGGCCAGCCGCCCGCTGCCGGTGCTGGGCATGCGCGCCGCCGGCCCGCTCGCGGCGTATTTCGGCTACTTCGCCGCCAAGGTGTTCCCCGACGTCCGGGTCCTCGACGGCGGCGGCACGATGCTGCTCGACCGCCTGGACCAGGCCCGCGCGGCCGGCGCGACCGCGATGCTGGCAATCGTCCTGCCGCGCTATCCGCGAGAGACACTTGAGCTGATCCGCGAGGCCCGCCGCGCCGGCTTCGCCGTCGTGGCGCTCACCGACTCGGCCGTCAGCCCGGCCGCCGAGTACGCGGACGTCGTACTGCCCGCGCCGGTCGGAACCCAGCTGGTGTTCGACCTGCACACCGGGCCGATGGCCATGGCGATGGTGCTGTTGCAGGCGATGTGCGACGCCGCGCCGGAGCAGACCCAGGGCCGCCTGGAGGAGTTCGAGGCGACCGCCTCCCGCCGCCACATTTTCGAAGCGTGAAGGAGCATTCGATGTCGATCCGAGCGTCACGCGGCACCGCCCGTACCGCCAAGGGGTGGCCGCAGGAGGCCGCCAAGCGGATGCTGATGAACAACCTCGACCCCGACGTGGCCGAGCGCCCCGACGACCTGGTCGTCTACGGCGGCACCGGGCGCGCGGCCCGCGACTGGCCCTCGTTCCACGCGATCGTGCGTGAGCTGGACGTGCTCGCGGACGACGAGACGCTGCTGGTGCAGTCGGGCCGGCCGGTCGGCGTGTTCCGCACCCACGAGTGGGCGCCCCGGGTGCTGCTGGCGAACTCGAACCTGGTCGGCGACTGGGCCACCTGGCCGGAGTTCCGCCGCCTGGAGAAGCTCGGCCTGACCATGTACGGCCAGATGACCGCCGGCTCCTGGATCTACATCGGCACCCAGGGCATCCTTCAGGGCACCTACGAGACGTTCTCGGCCGTGGCGGCGAAGCGCTACGGGGGCGACCTGGCCGGGACGCTCACCCTGACCGCCGGCTGCGGCGGCATGGGCGGCGCCCAGCCGCTCGCGGTCACGATGAACGGTGGCGCCTGCCTGATCGTGGACGTGGACGAGTCGCGGCTGCGCCGCCGCGTCAAGGACCGCTACCTGGACACGGTGGCGGCGGACCTGGACGACGCCGTCGCGCAGGCCGAGGCCGCAAAGCGCGACCGCGTGGCGCGGAGCATCGGCGTGGTCGGCAACGCCGCCGAGATCTTCCCCGAGCTGCTGCGCCGGGGCGTGGCGATCGACATCGTCACCGACCAGACCAGCGCGCACGACCCGCTGAGCTACGTGCCGATCGGCGTCGACGTGGCCGACGCCGCCGACTACGCCGCGGCCAAGCCGGAGGAGTTCACCGACCGGGCCCGGGCAAGCATGGCGGCGCACGTCGAGGCCATGGTCGGCTTCCTGGACGGCGGCGCCGAGGTGTTCGACTACGGCAACTCGATCCGCGGCGAGGCCCAGCTCGGCGGCTACCAGCGGGCGTTCGACTTCCCCGGCTTCGTGCCGGCGTACATCCGGCCGCTGTTCGCCGAGGGCAAGGGCCCGTTCCGCTGGGCCGCGCTCTCCGGCGACCCGGCCGACATCGCCGCCACCGACCGCGCGGTGCTCGACCTGTTCCCCGAGAACGAGCCGCTGGCCCGGTGGATCCGGATGGCCGGCGAGCGGGTCGCTTTCCAGGGGCTGCCGGCGCGGATCTGCTGGCTCGGCTACGGCGAGCGCGACAAGGCCGGCGTGCGCTTCAACGACATGGTCGCCCGCGGCGAGGTCTCCGCGCCGCTGGTCATCGGCCGCGACCACCTCGACTCCGGCTCGGTCGCCTCGCCGTACCGCGAGACGGAGGCGATGCTGGACGGCTCGGACGCGATCGCCGACTGGCCGCTACTCAACGCCATGATCAACACCGCGAGCGGGGCCAGCTGGGTCTCGATTCACCACGGCGGCGGCGTCGGTATCGGCCGCTCGATCCACGCCGGCCAGGTCTGCGTCGCGGACGGCTCCGCGCTGGCCCGCCAGAAGATCGAGCGGGTGCTCACCAACGACCCCGGCATGGGCGTGATCCGGCACGTCGACGCGGGCTACGAGTCCGCCGCCGCGGCCGGCGTCCACATCCCGATGGCGGGCAAGTGACCGCGGCCTTCGCGCGGCTCTGGGCCGAGATCGCGCCCATCGGCCGCGAGCCCAAGGGCGGATATCTCCGGTACGCCCTCAGCGAGCCGGAGCTGATGCTGCGCGACTGGTTCCGTGATCAGGCCGGCCGCCGCGACATGGCGGTGACCGACGACGGCAACGGCAATCTGTTCGCCTGGTGGGGCACGCCGTGGGCGCCCGGCACCGTGCTCACCGGCTCGCACTTCGACTCGGTGCCGCACGGCGGCGGCTACGACGGCCCGCTCGGCATCGTCAGCGCCTTCCTCGCCGTCGACCGGCTGCGGGAGCTCGGGGTGACCCCGGCGCGGCCGATCGGCGTCGCCGCCTTCGTCGAGGAGGAGGGCGGCCGCTTCGGCGTGCCCTGCCTCGGCTCGCGGCTGCTGACCGGCGCGATCGACCCGGACCGGGCGGCGGCGCTGACCGACCGCGACGGCGTGACGTTCGGCGAGGCGCTCGGCGCCCGGCCGGCGGGCGCGATGACCCTTCTGCCGGCCCGGGTGAGCGCCGTGGTCGAGCTGCACATCGAGCAGGGCCGGGCGATGCGGGTGCCGGTCGGGGTCGCGAGCGCGATCTGGCCGCACGGCCGCTGGCGGCTGGACTTCACCGGCGACGGCGACCACGCCGGCACCACCCGGATGATCGACCGGCACGACCCGATGCTGACGTTCGCGCACACGGTGCTGGCCGCCGACACCGAGGCGCGGCTCGCCGGGGCGCACGCCACGATCGGCCGGGTCTCGGTCGAGCCGAACGCCACCAACGCGATCCCGTCGCTGGTCCGCGGCTGGCTGGACGCCCGCGCGGCGGACACGCCGACGATGGAACGCCTGGTCGAGGCCGTGGTGAAGCAGGCGGTCGACCGGGCCGGCCAGGACGGCACCCAGGTCTCGGTCGAGGCGGAGTCGGTCTCCCCCGAGGTCGCGTTCGACACCTCGCTCGCCGCGCGGCTGTCCGCCCTGCTCGACGACGCGCCGATCCTGCCGACCGGCGCGGGTCACGACGCGGGCGTGCTGTCGGCGCACGTGCCGACCGCGATGCTCTTCGTCCGCAACCCCACCGGGGTCTCGCACGCCCCCGCCGAGCACGCGTCCGACGAGGACTGCGCCGCCGGCGTCGAGGCCCTCGCCACGGTCCTTGCGGAGCTGACATGAGCGAGCGCGGCGAGACCTACTTCGCCGAGCACGCGTGGGTCGGCGGGGCCGCCGCGCGCAACGTGCGGATCGACGTGGCCGGCGGCCGGTTCACCGCGGTGACCCCGGACTCGGCGGCCTGCGGCACCCGGCTGCCCGGCCTGGTGCTGCCGGGCCTGGCCAACGCGCACTCGCACGCGTTCCACCGGGCGCTGCGCGGCCGCACGCACGGCGACCGCGGCAGCTTCTGGACCTGGCGCGAGCTGATGTACTCGGTGGCCGGGAGCCTCGACCCGGACGGCTACTTCGCCCTGGCCCGGGCCGTCTACGGCGAGATGGCCCTGGCCGGGATCACCTGCGTCGGCGAGTTCCACTACCTGCACCACGGCCCGGACGGCCGGCCCTACGACGAGCCGAACGCGATGGGTCACGCGCTCATCGAGGCGGCCCGCGAGGCCGGCATCCGGATCACGCTGCTCGACACGCTCTACCTGACGTCCAGTGTGGAGGGCGCGCCGCTGGAGGGCGTGCAGCGCCGCTTCGGCGACCGCGGCCTCGACGGCTGGGAGGACCGCGTCGCCGCGCTCCGGCCCGCGCCGCACGCGCTGATCGGCTCGGCGGTTCATTCGGTACGGGCCGTGCCCGCGCGGTTCCTCACCGGGCTGGCCGGGCGCGCCCCGCTGCACGTGCACCTGTCGGAGCAGCGCGCCGAGAACGACCAGTGCCGCGCCGTGCACGGCTGCACCCCGACCGAGTTGCTGCTGCGGCACGGCATCCTCGGCCCGGGCACCACCGCCGTGCACGCGACCCACCTCACCGACGCCGACGCCAAGGCGCTCGGCGGCAGCGGCACGAACGTCTGCCTGTGCCCGAGCACCGAACGCGACCTGGCCGACGGGATCGGCCGCGGCCGGGACCTCGCCGACGCGGGCGTCGCGCTGAGCCTCGGCAGCGACAGCCAGGCCGTCATCGACCTCTTCGAGGAGGCCCGCGGCGTCGAGCTGGACGAGCGGCTCGCCACCGAGCGGCGCGGCCACTTCTCGCCTGCCGAGTTGCTGGCGGCGGCGACCGCGCACGGCTCGCTGGGCTGGGCGGACGCCGGCCGCCTCGCCGTCGGCGACCGGGCCGACCTGGTCGCGGTCTCGCTGCAGAGCGTCCGCACGGCCGGGGTCGACCCGGCCGGCGCGGTCTTCGCGGCGACGGCCGCCGACGTCACCCACGTGATCGCCGACGGCCGCCTCATCGTGGACGGCGGCCGGCACACGGGCTTCGACGTGGCCACCGCCCTGAAAGAGGTGCTGGCATGAGTGACCGCACCGAGCGCAGCGAGGGCCAGGAACGCATGCCGAAGGCAGGCACAGCATGAGTCTGCTGATCACCAACATCGGTGAGCTGGTCACCAACGACCCGGAGGCCGGCGTGCTGCGCGACGCGGCCGTGGTGGTCGACGGCGACCGGATCGCCTGGGTCGGGCCGCGGGCGAGCGCGCCCGACGCCGACGAGCGCCACGACGCCGGCGGCGCCGCGGTCATCCCCGGCTTCGTGGACAGCCACGCCCACCTCGTCTTCGCGGGCGACCGGGCGGGCGAGTTCGCGGCCCGGATGAACGGCGAGCCGTACACCGGCGGAGGCATCCGCACGACCGTCGCCGCCACCCGGGCGGCCGGCGACGACGACCTCCTGGCGGGGGCGCGCCGGCTGGTGCTGGAGGCGCGGCGGCAGGGCACCACCACGGTCGAGATCAAGAGCGGCTACGGCCTGAGCGTCGAGGACGAGGCCCGCAGCCTGCGGATCGCCCGGCAGCTCACCGAGGAGACCACCTTCCTCGGCGCGCACGTCGTCCCGGCCGAGTACGCGGGCGACCCCGACGGCTACGTCGCGCTGGTCAGCGGGCCGATGCTCGAGGCCGTCACGCCGTACGCGAAATGGATCGACGTCTTCTGCGACCGGGGAGCCTTCGACGGCGACCAGGCCCGGGAGGTGCTGACCGCGGGCGCGCGGGCCGGGCTGCGCCTGCGGGTGCACGCCAACCAGCTCGTTGCCGGGCCGGGCGTGCGACTCGCGGTCGAGCTCGGCGCCGCCAGCGCCGACCACTGCACCCATCTCAGCGACGCCGACGTCTGCGCCCTGGCCGGCTCCGAGACCGTCGCGACGCTGCTGCCCGGCGCCGAGTTCTCGACCCGCTCGCCGTACCCGGAGGCCCGCCGGCTGATCGATGCCGGGGTGACCGTGGCGCTGGCGACGGATTGCAACCCGGGCTCGTCGTACACGTCTTCGATGCCGTTCTGTATCGCGCTCGCCGTCCGCGAGATGCGGATGACGCCGGCGGAGGCCCTCTGGGCCGCGACCGCGGGCGGCGCCCGGGCGCTGCGCCGCGACGACATCGGCGTCGTGCGCGCCGGGGCGCGCGCCGACCTCGTCGTCCTGGACGCCCCCTCCTACCTGCACCTGGCCTACCGGCCGGGTGTTCCCCTGATCACGACAGTTCTGCACGACGGAGTGCCCCTATGAGCGTTTTTGTGGAACCCACCGGCATCACGCCCGCCGATGTCATCGCCGTCGCCCGCCACGACGCGCGGGTCGAGCTTTCCGAGGCGGCGTGCGAGGCGATGGCCCGCAGCCGCGACATCGTCGACACCATCGAGGCCTCCGGCCGCCCGGTGTACGGCGTATCGACAGGCTTCGGCGCCCTGGCGAACACGTCCATCGCCCCGGAGCGCCGGGCCGAGCTGCAGCACGCGCTGATCCGCTCGCACGCGGCGGGCATCGGCGCGCCGATGCCGCGCGAGGTGGTCCGCGCGATGATGCTGCTGCGGGTGCGCTCGCTCGCCATGGGCCTGTCCGGGGTCCGGCCGGTGCTGGCGCAGGGCCTGGTCGACCTGCTCAACAACGACATCACGCCGTGGGTGCCGGAGCACGGCTCGCTGGGCGCCTCCGGCGACCTCGCGCCGCTCGCGCACTGCGCGCTGGTGCTGCTCGGCGAGGGCTGGGTGCAGGGCAAGGACGGCGCGCGGATCTCGGCGGCCGACGCCCTGCACGGCGCCGGGCTGGAGCCGCTGGAGCTGGCCGCCAAGGAGGGCCTGGCGCTGATCAACGGCACCGACGGCATGCTCGGCATGCTGCTGCTCGCGATCGAGGACGCCTCGCACCTGTTCGCGATGGCCGACGTGACCACGGCGCTGGCGATCGAGGCGATGCTCGGCTCGGAGCGGCCCTTCATGCCCGAGCTGCACGCCATCCGGCCGCACCCCGGGCAGGCCGACTCGGCGGCGAACATCCACCGGCTGCTGCAGGACTCGGCCATCATGGATTCGCACCGCCACGACCTGACGCACGCGGTGCAGGACGCGTACTCGATGCGCTGCGCCCCGCAGGTGGCCGGCGCGGCCCGCGACACCCTGGAATTCGTCCGGACCACCGCCGCGCGGGAGCTGCGCTCGGTGGTGGACAACCCGGTCGTGCTGGCCGACGGCCGGGTCGAGTCCACCGGAAACTTCCACGGCGCGCCGCTGGGCTTCGCCGCGGACTTCCTCGCCATCGCCGCCGCCGAGGTCGGCGCGATCGCCGAGCGCCGCGTCGACCGGCTGCTGGACGTGACCCGCTCCCGGTCCCTGCCGCCGTTCCTGGCCCCGGACGCGGGCGTCAACTCGGGCCTGATGATCGCCCAGTACACGGCCGCCGGGATCGTCGCGGAGAACCGGCGGCTGGCCAGCCCGGCCTCGGTCGACTCGCTGCCGACCAGCGGCATGCAGGAGGACCACGTCTCGATGGGCTGGGCCGCGACGAAGAAGCTGCGGACGGTCCTGGACAACCTGACCAGCGTGCTCGCCGTCGAGTTGCTCGCCGGGGTGCGCGGCATTCAGCTGCGTGTCCCGCTGACGCCGTCCCCGGCCGGGCGGGAGGCCGTCGCCGCGGTGTCCGGATTCGCCGGCGAGCCCGGCCCCGACGTGTTCCTCGCGCCGGTGCTGGAGCAGGCCCGCGATGTCGTCTCGGGCCACGCGCTGCGCGGCGCGATCGAGACCGCGGTCGGCCCGCTGCGTTAGGCGACGCCGGCCCGGCCTCGTGGGCCGGGCCGGCACCTACCTGGGCAGTTCCTTGGCGATGACCTTGGACAGGGCGCGGAACGCCTGACCGCGGTGGCTGATCGCGTCCTTCTCGGCCGGGCTCAGCTCCGCGTTGGTCCGGCTCTGCCCGTCGCCGAGGAAGACCGGGTCGTAGCCGAAGCCGCCGGTGCCGCGCCGGGCCCGCAGGATCTGGCCGCGCTGCCGGCCCTCGACCAGGTGCTCGCGGCCGTTGGGCAGCACGAGCGCGGCCGCGCAGGCGAAGGCGCCGCCGCGGTGCTCGTCCGGCACGTCGCCGATCTGGGCCAGGACCAGATCGAGGTTGGCGTTGTCGTCGCCGCCGCCGGACCAGCGGGCGCTGAAGACGCCGGGCATGCCGTTGAGCGCGTCCACGGTCAGCCCGGAGTCGTCGGCGACGGTCGGCAGGCCGGTGCGTGACACGCCCTCGCGCGCCTTGATCAGCGCGTTCTCGCCGAAGGTCAGCCCGGTCTCCGGCACGTCCGGGTAGCCCGGGAAGTCGCCGAGCCCGACCAGCTGGATGCCGCCCGCGCCCAGCGCGCTGTCGAGGATCCGCTGCAGCTCGACGAGCTTCTTCGGGTTCGCCGTGGCCAGCAGGAGGCGAGCGGTCACGAGGCCAGGGCCTTCTGCTGTGCGGCGGCCAGGTCGGCGCAGCCGAGGACGCCGAGGTCGAGCAGCGCGTCCAACTGGTCGCGGCGGAAGACGTTCGCCTCGCCGGTGCCCTGCACCTCGACGAAGTCGCCGTCGCCGGTGCAGACCACGTTCATGTCCACCTCGGCGGCGACGTCCTCGAGGTACATCAGGTCGAGGCGGGGCTCGCCGTCGACGATGCCGACGCTCACGGCCTGGATCGAGCGGCGCATGACCGCGGCCGGCTTGCCCGCGAGGGACTTACGCTCGGCGAGCCAGGTCACCGCGTCGTGCAGCGCCACGTAGGCGCCGGTGATCGCCGCCGTCCGGGTGCCGCCGTCGGCCTGCAGCACGTCGCAGTCCAGCACGATCGAGTTCTCGCCCAGCGCCTTCAGGTCGATGCAGGCCCGCAGGCTGCGGCCGATCAGCCGGGAGATCTCCTGGGTGCGGCCGCCGACCTTGCCCTTGACGCTCTCCCGGTCGCCGCGGGTGTTGGTCGCGCGCGGGAGCATCGCGTACTCCGCGGTGACCCAGCCCAGGCCGGAGCCCTTGCGCCAGCGCGGAACGCCCTCGGTGACGCTGGCGGTGCAGAGCACCCTGGTGTCGCCGAACTCGACGAGCACCGATCCCTCCGGATGGATGCTCCACCGGCGGGTAAGGGTCACGGGTCGGAGTTGGCCGGGCTCTCGGCCGTCAGGTCGCGCCATGGCCAAGAGCCTAGGCGGATCGCCGCTACAGCGCGTCGCCGGGTGCCGCGGCCCAGGGACTGGATGCCGCGGCGGTGACCGCGGGCACCGCCGGGCGCAGCGCCCGGTCGGGCACCGAGGCGGGCCCCTGCTGCCGGCCGATGACCGCTGACCTGCGGCCCGGCGGCACCGCATCGTGCGCGCGCAGGAAGCCGTCGACGGCCTGCGGCCAGCCGAACAGCTCGGCGCGGGCCCGGGCGGCGGCCCGCCGCTCCTCCTCGGGGCGCTCCATCAGCTTGCGTACGCCCTCGGCGAAGGCCTCCGGGGTGCCCGGCACCGCCATGCCCGCCTCGCCGACGACCTCGGGCAGGGCGCTGGCCGCATTGACCACCACCGGCGTGCCGCAGGCCAGGGCCTCGAGCGCGGCGAGCCCGAACGTCTCGACCGGTCCCGGCGCCACGGCGACGTCGGCGCTGGCCAGGAGCGCGGCCACGTCGTCACGGTCGCTGATGTGCCCGGCGAAGCGCACCGGCAGCCGGGCGGACCGGTAGGCCAGCGCGGCGCGGCGCGAGCCGTCGCCGGCCATGACCAGCACGGCCGGCGCCTTGGCGGCGCGCAGCGCGGCGATCGTGTCGACGGCGAGCTCGGGGCGCTTGTCCGCGGAGAGCCGGCTGCAGTAGACGACGAGCAGCTCGTCGGGGCGGGCGTAACGGGAGCGGACCGCGGCGTCGGCGCGGCTCGGGTGGAACTGGCCCAGGTCGACGCCGAGCGGCACCTCCACCAGGTTGGGCACGCCCAGGCGGCGGAACTCGGCGGCGGCGAACGCCGTCGTGCAGACGATCTGGTCGAAGGCCTCCGCCGTGCGCCGGTTGAGCCGATCGGCGAGCGAGACCCGGGCCGGCATGCCCCAGACGCCGAGCAGGCCCGCCAGGCTCTCGTGGGACACCATCATCGACCCGACGCCGTGGTCGCGGGCCCAGCGGCCGGTCCAGCGCAGCGTCGCCCGGTCGGAGACCTCCAGCCGGTCGGGCTGCAACTGCTCGAGCAGGCGGGTCAGCTCGCGGCGCGAGGCCAGCACGCGGTAGCCGCCCGTCCGGGGCACGCGGTGACCCGGCAGCGTGATGATGCGGCCCTGCGAGGTCATCTTGTCGGAGCGCTCGCGCCCGGGGACGATCAGGATGGGCTCGTGGCCGGCGCGAAGGTAGCCCTCGCCGAGGTTGCGCAGCGCGGTGCGCAGCCCGCCCGACCGGGGTGAGACGAAGTTGGCCAGCCGGACGATGCGCAGGCCGCGCTCACCCGTTGAGCCGTTTTCAGCCTGGCCCTGGGCCAGAGGTGCCCTGGCCGCCGACCCCTGCCGGTCGCCGTCGCGCGGGCCACGCTGAAAAAGACTCACTGATCGACCGCTCATGCAAGCCCACTCCAGAGTCACTTGTCGGTGGTCCGTCGTGCCGTCCCCTCGGCAGGCTCAGAGATCGTAGCGGGCACCCGGGCGGACGACCTCCACCGGACCCGCGTAAGCCGCCGTCGCGGCCTCCACAGTAGATGCCTCGCTGCCCCAGGCGGGAACGAGATGGGTGAGCAGGAGCTTGCCGACGTCGGCCTTGGTGGCCGCCTCGCCCGCCTCACCGCCGGTCAGGTGCAGGTCAGGCGGGTTGTCGACGCCGTCGAGGTAGCTGGCCTCGCAGAGGAAGAGGTCCGCGCCCTGCGCCAGGCGCAGCAGCGACTCACACGGAGCGGTGTCGGACGAATACGCCAGGACACCGCCGTTGTGCTCGACGCGGACTCCGTACGTTTCGATCGGATGGTTGACCCGGTCGGCGGTGACGGTGAACGGCCCGATCGGAAACGTGCCGGGCTGCAGGGCGTAGAACGTGTAGACGTCGTCGACCGGCTCGTTCTCCGCGCTGTACGCCGCCGAGATGCGCTCCGCGGCCCCCATCGGCGCATACACCGGCAGCGGGGGCAGCGGGCCGCCCGGCGCGTAACGGCGCACGACCACGTAGGTGCACGCGTCCAGCATGTGGTCGCAGTGCAGATGGGTCAGCAGGATCGCGTCGACGGCACCGATGCCCGCATAGCGCTGCAGAGCCGACAGCGATCCGGAGCCGAAGTCGATCAGCAGCCGGAAGCCGTCGGCCTCGACGAGGTAGGCGGAGCAAGCCGCCTCGGGGCCGGGAAAACTGCCGGCACAGCCGAGAACGGTCAGTCGCATATGGGTACCTCTGGTTCACGCTCGGTCGTCCACTCGCCCAAGTTCCCTGCTCCTTGAAAGACGCTTGCCCCCAAGAATCGGCCCTCGGTCGAGACGGCAGACCAGTCAATCACGCTGCGCAGCCTACGCCGGGACCAGCACGTCACATAAACGTCTGATCGATTTGTCGCTAAATCGACAACGTATGTCACACCTGTCGTGAGCTGGGTCATTTTCTCGTCCGTTACGCCACGTGAGTCAAATTCGTTGCACACGGTGAAGTAACAACACCGGTCAAATCGGAGGCAGTGTGGCGACGACGGGCGTGGAAGAACCGCGGCGGACCCGGATTCCGGTCCAGGATTCTCCCGCGCCGGACCTGGTCCCGTTCGGATGGGAATCCGATCCGGCCGACCGGCCGGAAGCGGCCGGCGAGGAAGAGGCCTTCTTCCGTTTCCCGGCCGCCGACGATCCCGCGCCGGGCGCCCGGCGGCTGCTGGCCATGTCCATCTACGCGTCGCTGCTCGGGCTCGGCGGCGTGGGCATCGGGATCCGCGGGATGGTGTCGCAGATCGGCGGCGGCGTGCCGGAGTGGTATGTGCCCGCGCTGGCCGTGCTCGGCATGGTCAGCGTCACGTTCTCGGTGGGCGCGTTCCTGTCCATCCACCGGCGGATGCTGCCCTGGCTGCTGCTGCTGGGAGGCGAGGCGGACGCTGACGACGGGCATGCCGGGGCCGGGCTCAGTCGGCCTGTTCGGAGAAGAACACGCCGATGTTGCGGTACACC